>DATKYS010000071.1 GCA_035528375.1 bacterium | reverse complement strand
GATGCTCGTGCTGCCGCTGGTCGCTCTCGCCGGCCTGGACGCCGTGTTCTTGGTGGGGGATTTTTACCAATACTGGTCGGAAGTGGTTGAGTACGTGCGTGACGACCCGCGCTTCGATGATGTTTACTTTATTCATATCATGGATTTCACGCCGTCTCTTGAGTTGATGCGCAACTTCGATGCGCTCTTCATAGGAGGAACACATACAGAGGAACCGGATGAGTTCGGTGACAACCTGGCCGACTATGTGGACGGCGGCGGCTGTGTGGTATGTATCTCTGAGATGCTCTTTTATGACCCCGGGAGTTGGTGGGGCATAGGCGGTCGCTGGGCGGCGGATGAGTACGCGCCTTACGGACCTATACCCGGTGAATTTATAGTCTACGATTACCAGGATTTGAACATCCTCGAGCCCGAGCACCCGATTTTTGAGGGGGTGTCCCATCTAAGCGATGTGTATAGCCATTTCCCGCTTGAGCTCCGTCCCGGGGCCAATGAAATCGCCGATTTCCCCCTCTACCCCGGCATCGCCATAAACGCAGGCAACACCGTCGTCGGTTTGGATTACGTGTGTAATGATCCGCGCGGCTGGACCGGGGACGGTTTTCTCATCCTGGCCAACGCCGCCTGCTACCTGGCCGCCCACTCCGACGTGCGGGAAACCTCCTGGGGTCAAATAAAAGCTGAGTTCGAATAGCGCCCGCTTCACCTTTTTACGCAAAAGACCGCCCGGAGGCGGCCTTTTCGTTACCAGATACGGCTATTCCAGCACGTGGATGTTGCGCGGAGCGCAGATGTCCTTGAGCTGCTTGGGCCAGACGGTGACGCTGACCTCTCCCAGGTGCGCCGCGCGCAAGAGGTACATGTAGGTGCGCGACTGGCCGATGCCGCCCCCGATGCTCAACGGAATCTGGTCGTTGATGATCGCCTTGTGGTACGGCAGGTTGAGGAAATCCTCCTGGCCGGTTATCTTGAGCTGCTGCCGGAGGGTGTCCTTGGTGACGCGGATGCCCATGCTGGTGAGCTCGTGGCGGCGCTTGGTGACCGGGTTCCAGACCAGGATGTCGCCGTTGAGGCCGTGCATGGGCCTGCCGTCGGCGGAGACGGTCTCGGTGACCCAGTCGTCGTAGTCGGCGGCCCGCATCTCGTGAGGATACCCGTCCTTCAACACCCAACCGATGCCGATGATGAAGACGGCGGGGTACTTCTGGATGATTTTCGTCTCCCGCTGCTTGCGCGGCAGGTCGGGGTACATGTCCAGAATCTCCTCGGCGTGGAGGAAGGTGAGCTCCTCGGGTAAGTCGGGGTACTTGCTGGATTTGAGCTGGGGGTACATTTCCTGGGCCAGCTTGCCGGCGCCGAGGATGACCTTCCAGAGCTTGCGCACCGTGTCCTTCAGGTAATCCAGGTTGCGGTCCTCGGCGGTGATGACCTTCTCCCAGTCCCACTGGTCCACGTAGGAGCTGTGGTCGTGGTCGAGGAAGTAGTCCTTGCGCACGGCCTTCATGTCGGTGCAGAGGCCCTCGCCGACCTTGCAGTCGAACTCCTTGAGGGCCATCCGCTTCCACTTGGTGGCGGCCTGCACCACCTGGGCGCGGATGGGAGTTTTGAGTCCGAGGCCGCAGTTGAACTCGATGGGCGTGCGGGAACCGTCGCGGTCCAGGTAATCGTTCACGCCGCTCTCGCGGTCCACGATTAGGGGGACCTGCGTCATGAAGAGGTTCAGCTCCTTGCACAGGTTCTGTTCGATGTAGCTCTTTATCGCGAAGAGGGCCTTCATCCTCTCCTTGGGCGGTAGGATCGGCTTGTAGTCCGCGGGGAGAATCTTCTCCACCTCTTCGTACGTGCTAATGCCCGGTCCCGCCAGGTCAGCCTTCTTGTCGGCCATCGTCGGTTCTCCTTGTGGGTTTATTGACGTCTCAAAACGCGTGAATAGTATCGGTTGGCGAGCGTCTTGTCAACGGGAGTGAGCCCGAGCATCCGCGACGGCGAAACCGTAAAAGCCGCGGCCTCTGCGGCGAACCGGCATCTTCCGCGCTTGACTTGGTCCGCGGTGTGAGCCAAAATCCGACCTCTGATGAACAGGGGGTTTAAACCCCTTGTCTGAAGTACAAATCACGCAAGGACAATCCCATGAACACTCTCCAGGACATCAAAGGGCTCGTCAAGAAATCGGGCGTCCAGCTCATCCGGCTCTGCTTCACCGACATCATCGGCGACCTCAAGGGCTTCAACATCCTGCCCGCGGAGCTTGACAAGGCCGCGGGCGAGGGCCTCGGCGTGGACGGCTCCTCCATCGAGGGCTTCGCCCGCATCAACGAGTCGGACCTGGTGGCCGTGCCCGACCTGGACACCTTCAAGGTCCTTCCGGTCGAGTTCGGCAACCGGGAGCTCCGGTACGCCCTGGTGTTCTGCGATCTCTTCACGCCCGGCGGCTCCCCCTACCCCGGCGACCCCCGCTTCGTCCTCAAATCGAACCTGGATAAACTGAAAGCCGAGAGCACGACCTTCTACGTCGGCCCGGAGCTGGAGTTCTTCTACGTCAAGGGCGAGAGGGACCCCGAGCCGCTGGACCACTGCGGGTACCACGACGCGAGCCTGATTTCCAAGACCGCCTTCGTCTGCGACAAGACCCTGGCCATGCTGGGCGACGAGGGCCTCGGCATCCGGGGCGAGCTGAACCACCACGAGGTGGGCCCCAGCCAGTACGAGGTTGACCTCCGCTACGCGGACGCCCTCGTCATGGCCGACCAGGTCATGCTGGTCAAGCTCTTGATAAAGGAGGTTGCGCGGATGTACGGCATCCACGCCACCTTCATGCCCAAGCCGATTTTCCGGGAGAACGGCAGCGGGATGCACGTTCACCAGTCCCTCTTCAAGGACGGGAAGAACCTCTTCGTGGGGGAAGGTGGCTCCTCGCCCCTGCCGGGGCTGAACCTCTCCGACTTCGCGTTCAAGTACACCGCGGGGATTCTGGCGCACATCCGGGAGGCGACCCTGGTGCTGAACCAGTGGGTCAACTCTTACAAGCGGCTCGTCCCCGGCTACGAGGCGCCGTGCTACATCGTCTGGGGGCACAGGAACCGTTCGGCCCTGGTCCGGGTCCCGCACTACAACACCCCGCAGTCGGCGAGGATAGAGCTGCGGAGCCCCGACCCCGCCTGCAACCCATACCTGGCCTTCTCGGCGATGCTGGCCATGGGGATGAAGGGGGTGGAAGGCGCCTACGAGCTGACCGAGCCCACCGAGGAGAACATGTACGACGCGGGGCAGCGCGGCTCGGAAATCCAGGAACTCCCGGAAAGCCTCTCCGAAGCCATCCACGTCTTCGAGAAGAGCGACCTCATGCGGGAGACCCTGGGGGATCACGTCTTCGAGAAGTTCATCGCGAACAAGACTATCGAGTGGGACTCCTACCGCCAGGTCGTCACAGGCTACGAGATACAGCACTCCCTGCCGCGCCTGTAGGGGGTGCGCGGATGGAGCCGATTTACGACACTTACTGCGGCCTCTACTGCGGCGCCTGCCCGGTCGTCCTGGCCAACGAGCGGGGAAACGTGGAACAGCGGGCCGCCGAGTGGGGGATGAAGCCGGAGGAGCTCGCCTGCTTCGGCTGCCGGTCACAGACCACGGCGGTGTTCTGCACCGATTGCGGGATGCGCCTCTGCGCGCGGAACCGGGGGATACGCTCCTGCTGCGAGTGCGGCGAGTACCCGTGTGAAATCCTGAAAAACTTCCAGGCGGACGAGCACCCCCACCACTCCGTGATCCTGAAGAACCTCGAAACGATAAGAGAAAAGGGCCTGGACGCCTGGCTGGCGGAGCAGGCCGGGCGTTGGCGCTGCCCCGGATGCGGCGCGAGGTTCACCTGGTACGACACAAAGTGCGCGGAATGCGGCGCGGAGCTCTACGACTGCCGGGTCGAGGAGCGGGACCTGTAGCTTATCCGGAACTCCGACGCCGACCGGCGGGAAGCGGCGATATTCGGATTAGACGATAAATACGATGGGGATTGTAAACATCTGAAAAAGATGGCATACTGAGGGCGGTAATTCTACCCGGAGAGGACATGGAATCCTACACCGAAAAGGTCATAGACCACTTCCAGCACCCGCGCAACGTGGGCGAAATTCCCGACGCCGACGGCATCGGCCGCGTGGGCAACCCCACCTGCGGCGACATCATGGAAATTTACATCAAGGTGGACGCCGAGGGGCGCATCACCGACTGCAAGTTCAAGACCTTCGGGTGCGGCGCCGCCATCGCCACCAGCTCCATCACCACCGAGATGGTCATCGGCCTGACGATTGACGAGGCGGAAAAGCTCAGCCGGAACGACGTCGCGGAAGCGCTGGGCGGCCTGCCCCAGATCAAGCTGCACTGCAGTAACCTGGCCACCGACGCCCTACGGGCCGCCATCGCCCACTACCGCTGCCGGAAGGACGGCTCCTGCCCCGACCTGGAGAGGATGGACCTGGGCGACTCCTGCGGTCACGAGAGCCACGGCGAGGACGGGCTCGGATAGTCGGAGTCTTTTCTTAATCAACGACGGCCCGCACCGGGCCGTTTTTTTACCCTTCCCGATTGAGATCAGGTTTGGGCGGCGAAACGCACGCGAAAAGTTGGAGAGCGCCGGGGGCGGCCTGACGCACCGCCGTATCATCGCCCGGTAGGACGGAATAGAGGGGAACCCGGAATCTATCTTGGAAAAATGCGTAATGAAAGGGGAGAGGCTCGGCCTCTCCCCCGTTCGCTTGGTTTTGCGCTTGTCTAGCGATCGGACCTGTCGTCGCGCGGTTTTCTCTCGCGAGCCTCATCCACACGGATGGTCCGACCGTCGAGCTCGGCACCGTCCATCTCGGATATGGCGTTTCTCCCCGCCTCGTCATCGGTGAAAGTCACAAAGCCAAAACCCCGGGACCGACCGGAATCACGCTCGGTGATTACCTTGGCCTCGACCACTTCGCCGAAGCGCTCAAACGCCTCACGAAGCGACTGGTCGGTTGTGTCCCAGCTCAAGCTCCCTACGAACAGCTTCACTCTCGGACCTCATTTCTCTATGGCGCCTCGCGGGCGCTCCACTTTGGAGGGATGCCCCTCCTTCCGCAGGACGGCCGGTGGCCGCCCTCTCGACAACCCTAGCCCAATTACGGCTAGAGCGACGGAATCATATCACCCGTTCTTCGACTTGTAAATAAAAAACTAACGTATAACGGCCAGCTTGCCCGTGGTGACCGCCCCGTCCGGCGTTTTTAAGAGGTAGAGGTAAATACCCGAGGCCAGCGCAAGTCCCGAAGAATTAACGACTTCCCAGATAAAATCGGAGCCGTCCGCCGTGGCCTGGAAGACCCGCGCCCCGCCCGCGTCGAAGACGGAAATCTCCGTGTGCGGGGTGAGGTTGGCGAAGGTGACCGCGTCGTGTTCCGCGCCCCGGAAGGGGTTCGGGTAGGCGTAGGTTCCGACCGGGCCTTCCCCTTCGGGCGGTTTGACGAGCCCGATGAGCCGGGCCAGCGCCCCCGCCGTCGCCCGCGTCACCTGCCGGGTGAAGGGGAAGTGGTCCTCGATGTTGGGGTAATCATCGTCTTTTGAGTGGTAGTAAGGATAAGTTATGGGGGAGTCCTCTATTCCTTCTATCGCGTTGTAACCAGCATTCCAAAAAGATTGATGATCAGACGCACCACTTCCATTCAGCCATTTAACCCAGGTCAGGCCGTCGCCGTACCGGTCGCAGTCCTCGATTACAAGATCAACCAGCCATTCGTCCCTGTAACGTCCGATAACCTCCAGGTCCTCCTGCACCTCGGGGTCGTCGCTCCAAACGACCATGTCGAGGTTGATGTCGCACAGCACGTCACAGCCGTCGGCGGCGAGGCGGTTGACGTGGTGCTGGCTTCCCAACAGGCCCCACTCCTCGGCGTCGAAGAAGGCGAACCGCAGGGTGCGCCGGTTCTCGTAGGGCGCCAGGACGCGGGCCAGCTCCAGGAGGGCCGTCGAGCCGGAGCCGTTGTCGTCGGCCCCGGGGGCCAGTTCCATCGGGTCCGAATCCCCGCTGATAGAGTCGTAGTGGGCGGTGGCGTAGACGTACTCGTCGGGACGAAGGGTTCCCAGCCGTTCACCTATAATGTTGGTAAGCACCGGCCCTTCAGTAAGTCCGGTGTACCACTCTCGCAGCCACGTGCAGTCTTGATTCAAATCGTCGGTGTAACCGGGATACTGTAAAGTCAGGAACCACATGCGGCCGTCCCGATACTCCATGTCCGATATTGAATAGTCATATGTGTAACCACCGATGCGGTAATCTTCCCAACTCCCGCCCCCGTCGTCCGTATAATAGGCGGCATCCTCGGTGCAGACGATGTATTCACCGGGGCCCACGCTGGATACGGCTATGTGGACCGCGTCGGCGTTCGGATTCTCGACCCTCTCCCAGGTCAGGCCGCCGTCGTCGGTGGCGAATACCCAGTCGCCCACCCCCAACCCGCGCTCCCCGTCCTCGAAGGCGAAGGCGAAGCAGGCGTCCCAGAAGTCGTCCAGGTAAACCCGCTCCCAATTCACCCCTCCGTCTGCGCTGCGCAGGATTCTGCCGTTCCCCGTTGAGGCGATGACGACGTCGGCTTTACCCACGGGCGACGCCGCGGCGACCGCCTGGCTCGGCATCGTTCCACGAAGCTCCCAGCTCGAACCGCCGTCGGACGTACGGTAGACCTGACCCGAGATGGCAAAAATGTACCCTGTGGATTCGTCGGCGAAGTACATGAAAAAGATACGGTCCAGCTCGTCGTCCAACAGTTCCGTTTCGGTCCAGGTATCCCCGCCGTCGGTGGAGCGGCAGTAGGACTTATCGCTCGCGTAGTGAATTACGTCGGGGGAGAAGACCTGAACCCCGCCCAAGCCCACCGACTGGACATCCCGCGTCGGCCGGTAGAAGGCGAAGTCCTCGCCGGAGTCAACGGAAAAGAAGCAGCCCCCGATATCAAAAAAAGTAGTGCCTCCGGCCATGGCGATTAAATCCCCGTCCGCCGAGAGGTGGTACAGGTCGCCGAAAAAGGCCGACTCCCTCTCCACCTCGTACCCGTACTCCTCCAGGAGGAAGGCGAGGTAATCCTGGGCCTGGAAATTACCATCACTGGTAGCGTAGCGGGTGCGGAAGGCGGCCAGGTCCTCGTCAAAGGCCATGATGGACGCGAGGTCCACCTCCTCCACCAGCTCGTCTGTAAGGCCCCCCTGGACCGTGAAGAACCCGGCCGGCGTCGGCCTCTCCGGCGCGCGCACGACGGGCATCAGCTCACGGAAGTATAGATTCGGGTCGCCGCAGAGCCGAAAAATCTCCTCCCGCGTCAGCCGGCAGACGGCGCTCCCATCGGGTAAAAAGCCGTGGACGAGGACGACGTCCGGCAGGCGCACCGGCCCTTCGATTGAGGAGACCAGGTAGAGCGGCGCGTCCGAGTCGCCTATCTCGACGGCCCCCGGCAGTGTCGCGCGGGTCAGGTAGAGCTCGTAACCGCCCGAAAGGCCGAGGTAGATCCCCTCGGGCGGCGGGCTTCCCGCGGGCACGGGCGAGACGTTCCACGCACCGGCGAGGCCGGCCGCGAGAATCAACAACGAACCGGCGTACCTCATCGGGACTCCGTAATGTGCAAGGCTCACAGAAATTTTAACAGAATTGCGCCCCGCCCGCAGCGATGGACCGTCAACTGTTCGCCAGAGGCACACCTTCGTTTTGTTACAATAGGGCTCGGTTTGGAACTCGAACCCGCCGGACGACGATGCTCTTCAACTCCCTCCAGTTCGCCCTCTTCCTCCCGGCGGTGGTCGTCGTCTACTGGCTCCTGCGCCACAAGCCCCCCCGCTGGCAAAACCTTCTGTTACTCGCCGCGAGCTACTTTTTCTACGGCTGGTGGGACTGGCGCTTCCTCAGCCTGATAATAGTCGTCTCACTGACGGACTACCTCGTGGGGCGGGGGCTGGCGGTCGAGGAGAGGCCGGGGCGACGGAGACTGCTCCTGGCGGTGAGCCTCCTCGTCAACCTCGGCATCCTCGGATTCTTCAAGTACTTCGATTTCTTCGCCGACTCGGCGGTGCAGCTTCTGGGCCTGTTCGGGATGAAGGCGAGCCGGACCACCCTGGATGTCGTCCTCCCCCTGGGCATCAGCTTCTTCACCTTCAAGTCCCTCTCCTACTCCATAGACGTCTTCCGGAGAAAGTGCGAACCGACGAGGGACGTCGTGGCGTATTTCGCCTACGTCGCCTTCTTCCCCCAGCTCTTCGCCGGGCCCATCGAGCGGGCGAAGAACCTCCTGCCGCAGTTTTTGAAACCCCGGACCTTCGACACCGACGAGGCCAAGGACGGTCTGCGGCAGATTCTCTGGGGACTGGTGAAGAAAATCGCGGTGGCCGATTTTCTGGCCGGGTACGTGGACACGGTCTTCCTGACCTACGACCACCAGGACGGCCTGGTGCTGGGTATCGGGGTCTTTCTGTACGCCATCCAACTCTACGCCGACTTCTCCGGCTACTCGGACATCGCCATCGGCGTGGGGAAGCTCTTGGGGTTCAAAACCAATCCCAACTTCGCCTGCCCCTACTTTTCCCGGAACATCACCGAGTTCTGGCGGCGCTGGCACATCTCCATGATGAGCTGGTTCCGCGACTACATCTTCTACCCGCTGGGTGGGCCGTTCAGGGGGAAGGCGCGCTGGATTGGCTACACCCTGGTGACCTTCGCCGTGAGCGGGCTCTGGCACGGCCCCGACTGGACCTTCGTCGTCTGGGGTCTGTTGAACGGGCTCTACTTCATCCCCATGATTCTGAAGAAGAAGCCGCCGACCTTCACCGGCGTCGTGGCGAAAAAGCGCCTCCTGCCCAGCCTCAAGGAAACGGGGCAGATGCTGGGGACGTTCCTGTTGGTCCTCTTGGGCTGGGTGTTCTTCCGATCCGATTCGCTCGGGCAGGCCTTCGGCTACCTCGCCCGGATGGTCACCCACCCGATCATGCCGGGCCAGGTCGGCTACCGCTTTTACCTGGTTCCGATCTTGGTGTGTATCGGCCTTCTAATCATCGAGTGGATCCAACGGAGAAAACGGCACACCATGCAAATAGAACGGTTACCCACCTGGGCTCGCTGGAGCATTTACTATATTCTGGTCATCGGTATGCTCCTCTTCGGCACCTTCGGCGGCTCCGAGTTCATCTACTTCCAGTTCTAGGAGCGGATGTGTCTTCCGTGTTCAAGCGTCTCTTGATCTTCCTGCTCCCCATCCTGGCCCTGCTGGTTTTTCAGTACCTGGTGGACCCGCTGGACATTTACCCGGGCGAACAACCTATCACCCCCGTCGCCTCCCATTACCGCTTCGTTAAGACCAACGACTACCTCTATAATCCGGATAACAAACGGGATTACGATGCCTTTATTTTTGGGTCGAGCCGGGTGATGCGGCTTGAGACGGCCCAGTTCAAGCAGTACGGACTAAAAGCCTTCAACTACGGCGTCAACATGACCCGCGCCGAGGACTATTACTGCCAACTACGATTACTTTTAGAATACAACAGAAAACCGATCAAGTTAATCATCATCGGCCTGGAGCCGGAGTTGCTGAGCAACATCTGGCCCGTACACCGGCAGCTTCTCCAGGTCCCCGAACTGAGTCGTTACCTCATCGAGGATTTGCCCCTCCCTGAAGCCGGTCACGAAGAACTCCTACAGATCATCAGCGATTCGATGCGCTACTCTTTCACCGCCCTGTGGAATCATCTGACGGGGATCAAACCCAGTAGCAAATACGAGTTCGATCCCTTGACCGGCGACTTTATGATAAAGGAGCCGCGTAAAAGTGCGGTCAAGGTCTCGAGCAACCTGATGCAATCACTCTACAGTATTTACAATGGCTTCACTGAGCTTGATCCCTCCCGAATCGCTTACTTCGACCTCTTCATGGACCTCTGCGCCGAAAACGACATCAGGGTGATCGGCTACGTCACCGGCAACCACCCGATGCTGCTCGACTTCCTCCGGCAGCATACCGCGTACGAGGAGAGACTGGCCGAAGCAATGGAATACTGGGATTCCATCGAATACGAGGGCTTTTCCTGGCGGGATTTCACCAGCGTTGAGGCCTACGGCGGCGACCCCGACGATTTTGCCGACCTGGCTCATATCGGCACCTACAACGCCGAGCTCGTGGTCCGGCAGTTGATGGAGGAGTACGTGCAGTCCGAGTAGCAACTTTCTTATGACGACCGAACCTATCATCTGCGGCCTCTGCGGCTTTCAAAACGCACCAAACGTACGCTTCTGCGGCGGTTGCGGCGAACCGCTCGTCGAGGTTACGGTGGAGGAGGAACGCAAGGACGTCGCCATCCTCTTCGCCGACATCTGCAACTTCACCGAGCTCGTGGCCACCCACGACCCCGAGGAGACCAAGGACAAAATCGAGGAGTGCCTCCGGGTGATGACCGATGGGGTTGTGGCCATGAACGGGGTGGTGGAGAAGTTCATCGGCGACTCGGTCATGGCGGTGTTCGGGGTGCCGGTGACCCACGAGAACGACGCCGAGCTGGCGGTGCGTGCCGGGCTGCGGATTGTGGACAGCGCCCGCAACTACGGCATCAACGAGGGGCTGGAGCTCGAGGTGCGCGTCGGCGTCCACTTCGGCGAGGTCATCGTCAGCCACCACTCCCAGGCCCCGGGCCGCGCGCACCACGTATTCGGCAACGCCGTCAACATCGCCTCCCGGCTGGAGGCTACCGGCCTCGTGGGGGGCGTCGTCGTCTCGGACGAGGTCTTCCGCAAGACGAAGGAGTTCTTCACCTTCCAGGAGCTGTCCCGCATCCGGGCCAAGGGCCTTCGCACGGAGCTCAAGCGCCACGAGGTCGTCGGGGAAAAGGTCGTGCGGGGCAAGATCCGCGGCGTGCCCGGGCTCTCATCTCCCCTGATCGGGCGGAAGAAGGAGCTCGACCTCCTCCGGGGCATCTACCGGGACGTGGCGGAGGGGAAGGGGCTGCGGGTCGTGACCATCGTCGGAGAGGCCGGGATAGGGAAAACCCGGCTGGTGGAGGAGCTTTTCCTCACCCTCCACCAGGCGGACTCGAGGCCCCGGGTCCTGCACGGCCGCTGCCTTGGCTACGCGGGAGCCCCCCCGTACTACCCCATCACCGAGATAATCAAGAAGGCCACCGGGATCAAGGACGACATGCCCCAAAGGGAGATGGCCGACCAGCTCGCCACGTCGCTGTCCAGGATTCTCGGCCGCCGGATGATCGGCGACGTGGACGCCGTGAGCACCCTGCGGAAAATCCTCGCCCTCAACCAGGACGGGGATTCACCCGACGACCAGGACACCCGGCAGATTCACAACCAGGTGCTCCTGGTGGTGGAGGAGCTGCTGGGGGCCCTGGCCAAAGAGGAAATCATCGTGGTGCTGATGGAGGATGTCCAGTGGTCCGACAGCTCCTCCCTGACGCTCATCGGCCATCTGGTCCGGTCCCTGGCTGATTCCCGCTGCCTGTTTATCATCAATTCCCGCCCGCCCGGGGACCAAGCGGCCACGCGGACCCTGCTGGAGGAGCTCCGGAAGTCGGAACGCCACACGAGGATCAATCTCGAGGACCTTTCCCCCGACGACACGCGCCGACTCTTGTCCGAGCTGTTGACCGTCGAGGAGCTGGACGAAACCAAACGGCGGGCCATCATCAAGCTCGCCGCCGGCAACCCCTTCTTCGTCGAGGAGATTATCAAGAACCTCATCGAAAAGGGGGACCTCGAATACCGGGACGGACACTGGTACACGAACGAGGAGGAGGGCAGCTTCGAAATTCCCGACACCGTGGAGGGGGTGCTCCGCTCCCGGATAGACAACCTCCCCGACCAGGAGAAGAAGGTCATCCAGCGCGCCTCCGTCGTCGGGGAGGTGTTCTGGCGGCGAATCGTGACCGAGCTGATGAACTACGCGGTGGGCGACTACCTGGCGGACCTGGAGAAGCGGGACCTCATCCACCGGCGGCTCGAGTCCATCTTCGAGGATGACCTGGAGTACATCTTCAAGCACGTCCTTTTGCACGAGACGGTCTACAAGAGCCTGCTCCACCGGGAGCGCCGCGAGCTGCACCTGAAGACGGCGAAGTGGATCGAGAGCAACTACTCCGACCGCATCCAGGCCTACCAGTCGCTCGTGGCCAACCACTTCGAAAACGGCGGCGCGCCTGAGAAGGCCGCCCGGTACTACTTCGAAGCCGGAAAACACGCCGCGTCGCTCTACGCGAACGAGGACGCGAAGCGTTTTTACGCCAAAGCGGTCGAGAACACGCAGGACGGGGACCTCACCCGCCGGGCCTACCTCGAGTGGGGCGACGTCTGTCTGGAGACGGGAAAGCCGCACGAATCCATAGACCTCTTCACGGCCGCGCTGGGGTACTGCCGCGACGCCGTGGGGCGCGCGGAAATCATGGAGCACATGGGGTCGGCCCACGAGCGGCTGAGCGAATACCCCCGTTCCCTGGAGTACTACGACGACGCCCTGACGCTGTTGAAGGATGAACCGCCCTCGCTGCTCCACGGCAAGACCCTGTACGGCATCGCCTGGGTCCATTACCTCCGCGGGGATTTACGGGAGGCCCTGGACTACATTTCCCGGGCTGAAGAGGTCATCGCCCGAGTCCCGGAGGATGACTTCGCCTCGGACAAGGTCCGCGCCCGCATCGCGAATATCCACGCCAGCATCCTCAACGAGCTGAAGCGACTCGACGAGGGCCGCGAGTACCAGAGCCGCACCCTGGAGCTTTACGAGAAGCACGGCTACCTTCTCGGCATGCAGAGCGCGCTGAACAACATCGCCACCGTGGAGATGGAAGAGGGCAGGTATGGGACGGCCCTCGAGCTACTGCTGCGCTCCTACGACATCGCCGAGCGCTGCGGCGACAGGTTGGGGCTCGCCGTCAATTGCAACAATCTGGCCTCGATCTACACCGCCTTCGGCCGCTTCGACCGCGCCGATGAGCTCTACACCCGCTATCTCGAGATCAACGCAATCATAGACAACCGCCTGGGCGACGGTTACGCCAACTACGGCCTCGCCTCCCTGTCCCGCCTGCGGGGGGAGTACGAAAAGGCCGATAAGCACTTCCGCCGGGCGATTGAAATCTACGGCGAGGTGGGGGCCCACCGGATGACCCTGGTCGTCAAGCTCTCCCTCGCCGTTTTCTACGCCGAGGTCGGGCGCGAGGAGGAGTCCGAGGCGCTTTTCGCCGAGGTGGGCGAGTTTATGGACGAGAAGGAGATGGCCGTTTACCGCCTGAGCGCCCTGGGGCTGACGGCGCGTCGCAGGGAATTCTCCGCGAATGAGCTGGGACGTCTCCGGGATTTCCTGCCCGCCGCCGAGGCCGGTTTCGAAATGGAAACGTACAGAACCAGCCGGGTGGAGGAGGCGGTGCACCTGGCGACGCTCTACGAGCGGACCGGCGAAGCGGAGAAGGCCGCCCGTTTTTGGGAGTCGGCCCGGGCCACGTTCGACGAGATAGTGGAGAACATCGGTGACGAGGAATCGAAGGGAACCTTCCGCAAAATCATGGGGAAGCGGGGGTACGTCGTGTAACCGACGACTGCGCGACGGCGACCGGCCCGGGGGGCTTTTTTTATACCATCGCGGAATAAACCACCCCGTCATTCTGAAACGACCATTTTGGCTGGTCTTTGTCCGAGTGTGCGTCGAGGCAACCCGTTCGGGCGCGACCGCCGGTATTTCGCCCAACGGCCGCACATCCCCACTACGTCCCTCCGGACGGCGCCGGGGAATGGTCCGACGCGCCTTCCGAGGCCGAGGCATAAAGATTGCTTATATAAAAGGCACGGCATCCTAACTCCACAGGCACGTAAAAGTGAGAACCTCAATAGGGGGAGCCGACGACAACGACTACGTCGCCCCCTCCAAGGAGAATCGGCCCATGCCCGAAAAAATCATCATCGTGGAAGACGAAATAATCGTCGCCATGGACCTGAGCCTGCGCCTCTCCAGGCTCGGTTACGACGTAATCGGCGTCTTCTCCACCGGCGAGGAAGCGGTGGAAGAGTGCGGCAAGACCCGCCCCGACATAATCCTGATGGACTACATGCTCCGGGGAGAGTTGAACGGCCTCGAGGCCACCAAGCTCATCCACTCGCTCTACGACACGCCGGTGGTGATGCTCAGCGCCCTGCCTCAAAACCCCGACACCCGAGAATGCGACGGGTACCTGGTGAAACCCTTCGAGCTCTTCGGCCTGAAGAGCACCATAGAGAACACCCTTAAAAACTCAAGGAGTATGAAAGCCTCGTAGCCGGGGACCGCGCCGGAACGGCCGACTTACGGGAGGCGGCAATCGGGTTTGACAAAATCTTCCGGCGCAAAGAGCCGCGACAATGAACACGTAAATGCAATCAAACATATTAAGGCTAATCAATCCCCCTCAGGCGAGGTAATGAAAATGGAAACTAAGACTCGCGTGCTCATCGTTGACGACGACTCGGCATTCTGCGAGAGCACCTGCGACGGTCTCAGCCTCGAGGGCTACGACGTCCGGTACGCCACCACGGGCAGGGAAGGACTCGAATATTTCAAAACCTGGAACCCCAGCATCGTCCTGTTGGACCAAAAACTCCCCGACATCCTGGGATCGGAGATTGACCGGCAGATCCGGGAGACGGATCCCGGGGTCAAGGTCATCTTCGCCACCGCCTACGGGTCGCTCTCCGAGGCGGTCGAAGCGGTCAAGAACGGAGCCTACCACTACTTTACAAAACCGATCGAGCTCGACGAGTTCTACTTCACCGTGGCCAAGGCCGCCCGCCTGGCCGAGCTCGAACGGCTCAACCGCATCACGGAGTTCCAACTCGAGAGGGCGCGACAGACCGACGAGTTCGTGGGCGATTCCGCGGCGATTCAGGAGACCAAGCGGCTCATCGAGCTGGCCGCCCAGACCGATTCCACCATTCTCATCACCGGGGAAACCGGGGTGGGCAAGGGGGTCGCGGCGAGGGCCATCCACCGCCTGAGCGGCCGGAAGGACGACCTCCTCAGCGTGAACTGCGCCTCGATCCCCGAGAACCTCATCGAATCTGAGCTCTTCGGTTACGAAAAGGGGGCCTTTACCGGCGCCGAATCACAGCGGAAGGGGGTTTTCGAGCTGGTCAAGGACGGCACCCTTCTGTTGGACGAGATAGCGGAGATGCCCCTCCAACTCCAGAGCAAGCTGCTGACCGTGCTGGAGGAGGGTCGGATTCGCCGCCTGGGTGGCGACGTGGATATACCCCTGAACGTCCGGGTCATCGCCACCACGAACCGGCCCATCGTCGAGGACATAAAGAACGGCCGTTTCCGCGAGGACCTCTACTACAGGCTGGCCGTCATTACCATCAACGTTCCCCCGCTCAGGGAGTGCCGGGAGGACATCCCCATTCTTTGTAAAAGCCTGTTGGAAAACATGACCAACGGCATCTATGGTGAATTGCCCGAAGAGCAGTTCGCCGCGCTGATGATTTACCGCTGGCCCGGCAACGTGCGCGAGCTGCGCAACATCCTGGAGCGCTCGGTGATTCTCGCCGCCGGCGGGGAGCTCGACCCCGCGTCGCTGATCGAGGGCGGTTCCGGCAAGCGCGGCGGACCGGGGACGACCGAAATACGACCCCTGGCCGATGTCGAGTGTGATTACATCGAACGGGCCATGAAATTTTACCGGGACAACAAAACCCACGCGGCGACGGCGCTGGGGATATCGCTTTCGACGCTCAGACGGCGCGTCGCGAACTACGAATGCCTGGGGAAAAAGACGGCCTGAAACGCCACCGCCCGAGCGCACCGAAGGGAAAAAGGCCGCCCGCCGCCGGCCTTTTTTCATGCCGCAGCACACGGCTGGTCAATGGATTGAACCACTTTTAGGGAAGCGGGCGTCGGCGGTGCGGAGCAAAATATTTGTAATCTTGGAAATTAAGCCCTAGAATGGAGGCGAGACGCACTGGACGAACCCGTGATTTATTCGAAACGAATCATTCTGGCTATGATTATCCTCATGATTCCGGCCGCCGGGATGGACATCTTCGGCACCCGGGCCCTGGGGATGGGCGGCGCCCAGGTGGCGCTGGTTGACGACGCCACCGCCGCCTTCTGGAATCCGGCGGCCTTCGGAAACCAGGTCAACTTCTCGACCACCGACAGCATCTTCGGTTTCTCGGGCGAGGACAACCTCAGCCAGTACGTCAACGAGCTGAACCAGTATTACTATCTCAGAGACATTTTCCCGGAGAGCTACAAGGATTTCAAGGAATACATGGATGAGAACTCCGAGGAGGCGCACCGTTACGTAGACGACATCGTGGACTCCCTCGCCGCCCTCAACGAGCCCGGCGTGGGCATCGTCTGGGACCTGCACTCCGGCGTGGCGACGAGGGTCGGTCCGGCGGTCATCTCCTGGCTGTACGAAAACCATCTCGAGGTCGGCCCCTGGGTGGACACCCACGTGTCCCGGCTCATCCCCAGCGAATACCTGCAATCCCCCGACGACGTCCTCGCCCTCTACAACGAGGGGCTCCTGACCGACGAGGAGTTCGACCTGCTCTGGCCCGGCTACGATCCCGACGACCCGAACCGGGATTTATTCAAGGGCGACAATCCCGGGAACAGTATCGGTCTGGAGGATAACCGCTCCCTCATCACCCTCTCGGGCATCGTGACGAACACCATCGGTCTCAGCTACGGCTACTCCTTCGAGCTGACCCGGGACGACTACATCGCCGTGGGTGGAACGATCAAGTTCATCCACGGGGAGCGCGGGGGGGACTCCATCGGCATTCTCAGTGACACCGACCTCACCGACTTCGACCCCGGCATCTTCGCCGTCGGCTCGAACTGGATTCTCAACAACATCTTCACCCTGCGCACCATCACCACGGGGAGCGGCTTCAGCATGGACCTGGGCGTTCAGGGGAGCCTGGGCAAGCAGTTCCGCTATGGCCTCTTGGCGCGCAATCTCATCCCCACCCAGCTTGGCTGGGACGATCCCCGCTTCGAGCCCACCCGGATAAATCCGGAGCTTCGCCTCGGAGCGGCCTACGAGCCCGTCGAGAGCCTTTGGTTGGCGCTGGACCTGGACCTCCTCCCCGTGGAAAACCTGTCCTGCAGGTACAACCCGCAGACCGGGGTCGAGGAGGACGCGGTCCCCTACCACGAGCTGAGCATCGCCCTGGGCGCCGAGTACGAGCTCGCGGGGATGTTCACCGTGCGCGCCGGGATGAGCACCAACTACAACGCCCTCTTCGAGGAAGCGTCCCCGGCCAAGTTCATCATCTCCACCGGGATTGAGTTCAACATCGGCGAGGTGTTCCACATGAGCCTGGCGCTGATGAGCAACCTCATCCGGCCCCGAGAGGTGGACGCCAGCCTGGGCGGCTCCCTCTCCCTCGGCTTTACCCTGTGACCCAGCGACGGCGGTTCTTCTCCGGCCATCTGCCGGGGCTTCCTTTTTTTCGGGGGAAAGATTCCGGAGGTCGCGAACGCGGTGAGGATGCCGATTTACTTGGGCGAAATCGGCTCCGGGAGTGGATTAAAAAACGGTGGCGGTTAAGATCGGACGCGGTGCGGTTTGGACCAATCCTCGCCGCAGGTTTCCCCTCGGGCGCAGATACACCGGCCTTACCACCACCCAATGTGTGCACCGAATAACAAGTTACTACGGCTGACTTACCTCTGGAGAATACGATGAAAACCCGTTCTAAAAGACGTAGACGGATCGTTAAATCAATCACGGCGCTTCTTGCCATCACCTTCGCGACGGCGCTCGGCTGCGGAATCTCGACCACGGAGCGTCTGGGGCTGGGACCGCTCAAAACGGTCGAGTACGTCGAGCTCGAACGCTACCTGGGCACCTGGTACGAGATAGCCCGATTCCCCCAGTCCTTCCAGGAGGGCTGCGTGGCCTCGACCGCCACGTACACCCTGCGCGACGACGGGCTCATAGACGTCCTTAACACCTGCCGCAATGAGACCCTCGACGGCGAGGAGCGCAGCGCCCTCGGCCTGGCCCGCGTCGTGGATGCGGAAACCAACGCCAAGCTGCAGGTGACCTTCTTCCTGTTCTTCTGGGGCGACTACTGGATAATAGACCTGGCCGACGATTACAGTTGGGCCGTGGTCGGCCATCCCAGCCGCGACTATCTGTGGATTCTTTCCCGCACCCCGACGATGGACGCGGAGGTTTATTCGGGCATCCTCCAGCACCTCGAAGCGGTGGGGTACGAGACCGAGCGCCTCTACGTGACCCCACAGGTCGAGACCGACACGGGTTGATCCCGCCCGCCGGCGGACATAACGCAAGGCCCCTCCCCGCGGAGGAGCCTCTTTTATTGGTGGAGGCGGGGGGCTTTGCCACGCCCCACCAAAATAATAGGGGACCTATGGGCCCCCTATCAACCTTAAGCTGACCTAATCTACCGATGAACGGCCAGGTATTTATTCAGCTCAAGCTCGTGCTTGCAAAGCTCAACATACGCTGTCAAGTTCGAGGCACTTTTTAAAGCCCCTTGGAGGCTACTGATTATAGCCTCGTGAATAGCAGAAGCTGTTTTATCTAAACGGTCGATCGCATCATCTTGTATCGTAGCCATATAATCCTCCTTTCAAGTTTAAACTTATGATAAACCTGGAGAGGGATGGCTGACAAGAGACTTTTAAGGGGGGCGGGGCGGGCTTGAACCGCCGATGATCACGGGTAAACGCAAGGCTCCTCCCCGCGGAGGAGCCTTTTCGTTGGTGGAGGCGGGCTGCTATATTTAAAGCCACTAAGGATAAGCGCTGACCTGATTCGGGAGAAGTACAAAGAGAAGTATGAGAGACCGATTAAACAAACAAGACATAAATCTCACCCCACGACGAATTAGAAAATACCGCCACAAGCGGTAAAACGAGCCACAACGGTATGTGTGAAGAAGTAGGACTATCTCAGGGGGGTTTTTCGACATGTGGTATAATAGTGTTGAATGTCGGTATCGCTACTTCCCGAGTC
The DNA here is from genome assembly GCA_035528375.1 of bacterium. Taxonomy (NCBI): domain Bacteria; species bacterium. The sequence goes on along the minus strand of DATKYS010000071.1, from coordinate 2,625 downwards.
CATTCTACTTAATATGAGTAAGAATTAGATACATTCCCGTTTTATAAAATCCTTCCGACGTGAGTTTCCGGGTGATGAGCATGTTTCTTGCTATACAAACATCTTTATTATCAACGCATTATGTGCCTTTTTCTACTCCTCGCATTCAGGAGGTGTCGCAGGGTACGTGTTCAGTGTGAAATAAGTCAGTTGCTTGCGATACGGCTTTCAGACAAATAAACTATTACTTACTAATAATAAATACTCTAGTATATTATAGAGTATTAAATGAAGTACTATGCCCTTTTATGATTAGTTATACAGAGTGTTATTCTGTAAGTATTTTTCTTTGGACTGCAAAATAACCATCAAGTAGAAAATGGTAGAGCTCGTTCTATCTGATGTATGGGAGGAGTCTATGTATACACAAAGGTTCTTGCTCTCCGACTTGTCTGACAAGATAGTCACTGCTTTCGGCCTATCTCCGAAATGGAGCAAGTGGTGCATTGACCGTCTTAGGATGACCCTCTACCAAACCGAGGAAGGCATTTTAAGCTCCTTCGATGGGAGTGCTCTATCCGCTGGTGCTATCCAAGGAGCCTACAATTCCAACCTGCATGGTGTTGTCTATAGAAACCTTGAAACACCGTATCGTTGCAACAATGTGGCCTCTTGGTCCGACCTCGGAAAAAGCGGAACAGGTGAATTTATCATGCAAGAATCCATAAACGCTGCCTGTAATCAGCTACTTGGGAGGATCGAGTTAAAAAGGTTCAGCCAGTATCATCTGTGGGTGACACAGTATGAGCTATGCCTGGACTCAGTCTGCGATACGAGGGCCGAACAGCACAGCCTCTACAGCTCCATCAAGGAGCTCTTGACTGAATCCCTGAAGGACCTCTATCCCGTGGTCATAGAAAAGGAAAAATACCCAGAGCCCTATGTCCAGTTCCAAAAACAACCTGGGCGTGTAGTAGAGATACTGAAGCTGTACTGTAAAACTCAGGCTCGGGGTGGTTCCGTGCTACGCTTTGAGTATGCGTGGGACTGTAGTGGTAGAAACCAACCTCACACCGAATCCATCTCCATACCACTGGAAACCCGCTACAAAGGTGGAAACAAAATTATCCTCTGTAAATACATGGACTGGAAGTCTCTTGAAGATGAACTTCTTGACACTATCCTCTCAAAGGGAAGCAAGTCTCTGGAGCCCGTTATGGAGAGAGTTATAAATTACATGGACATTCAGAAAGAACGGGCCAGTTGACCCCCCGACGCCCTCAAATTGCCGTAGAGATGAGATCGAGTTCGTAAGCCTCCTCTCTCCCCCTCCCTCCCCCCACTACAGAGTTATCGGATTGCCGCCCAGCGCGATAAACGGCTTCCCACCAGCATCGAGGGGGCATTGTCGTATCTTGTTGATATTTATTGTGTCCCTCGGTCATATTTATCTTGTTGAGATTTATAGTGATACCCATATTTACTGACAATATCCAGCAGAAAAATCTTCCCCCCAGGAGCCTCCCCCGCGCGTGCAAATCCTTTTTATGCGCTTCACCGCTCCGGAATATTGAACACAACGTCCCCGCCGTTTGCAGCGGGGACGTTTTTCAGAGCGACCTGCCCAGAGGCCACGATTACAGCACCGGCTACTCGCCCTCCCTTTTATCCAACTGCTTCTGGGCCTCCTTCACCACCTGCCGGTCGGGGTCATTCTCAGCCGCGTGGCGGATGAGCTCCCACACCTCCGGATTGTCGTAGTTCGACAGCGCGGTTACCGCCGCAATCCGCCGGGTGGTATCTTCGCCGGCGAGGCATTCCAGCCAGAAGTTCCGTGCTCGGGGGTCCCGCCAGTAGGCCAGGACCCCCCAGGCGTAGTACCGCCGGGACTGGTCCTCGGTCTCGTCGGAGGCGATGCGCTCGATGACCGCCCGGACCTCGTCGTCCTCGAAGCAGCGCAGACCCTCGAAGACTTCATCCCTGGCGCCGTGGTTCAGATCCTCATCGTCTATGGAGGCGAGTAAAAACTCCCGGGCCTCGGGGTCCCCGCGCTCGGCGCGCAGCAGCCAGGCGTTGCGGACCTCGTTCGCCCGACCGCCGAGCTCCGACACCTCCCGGATGACCTCCCAACCCCGCGGGTCGTCGTACTTGGCCAGGTTGGCAATCATCGAGTACGTCACGTGGCTGATTATCCGGCCGTCCCACAGGCCGTAGTAGTAGTCGAAGGCCCGGGGGTCACCCCAATCGGCCAGACAGCTTCCCGCCGTCTCGCGGATCTGGTCATTCGGGCTCTCCAGTTGGGGGGCGATTATATCGGCGGCGTCGGGGCCCAGGAGCTCTCCCTGGAGGACTTCGTCCGGATTTATAACGAATTACGCGAGGTGGGCGGTGGCACGGGGTAGGCGTTTCGAGCGCGATTACGGGAAGCTGGCGGAGGACCTGGCCGGCTGGATCGCGGGTTACGTCCGGGGGGCGGGATTCTCCAAGGTGGTCCTCGGCGTGTCGGGCGGGGTGGATTCCGCCACCAGCGCCGCTCTGGCCGCCAAGGCCCTCGGCGCGGGGGGCGTCCACGCGCTCCTGTTGCCCCACGCCGAGAGCGACCCGGACTCCGAGACCGACGGCCGGCTGGTCTGCGACCAATTGGGT
>DATKYS010000070.1 GCA_035528375.1 bacterium | reverse complement strand
ACCCAATTGGTCGCAGACCAGCCGGCCGTCGGTCTCGGAGTCCGGGTCGCTCTCGGCGTGGGGCAACAGGAGCGCGTGGACGCCCCCCGCGCCGAGGGCCTTGGCGGCCAGAGCGGCGCTGGTGGCGGAATCCACCCCGCCGGACACGCCGAGGACCACCTCGGAGAATCCCGCCCCCCGGACGTAACCCGCGATCCAGCCGGCCAGGTCCTCCGCCAGCTTCCCGTAATCGCGCTCGAAACGCCTACCCCGTGCCACCGCCCACCTCGCGTAATTCGTTATAAATCCGGGCGAAGTCCTCCAGGGAGAGCTCCTGGGCCCGGCGTCCCCGGCCGACGTCGGCCCGCTCCAGGACCTCCAACCATTCGGGCCGGGTCATATTCAAACCTTCGACCCCGGCGTTGCCGAGCTGCTTGCGGCGCCGGGCGAAGGCGGCCCGGACCAGCTTGAAGAACGCCTCCTCGTCGGCCACCTCCACCGGCGGGACCTCCCGCCTGCGGAAGACGACCACCGCCGAGTCCACCCTGGGTTGGGGGGAGAAGCTCCCCGCCTTGACCTTGAAGGCGGTCCCGGCCTCCCAGTGGTAGGCGACGTACGCCGACAGCGAGCCGCGGGCCGAATCGCCCGGACGGGCGGTCAGCCGGGCGGCGAACTCGCGCTGGAACATGAGCACGGCGGCGGCGTATCGGCGCTCCCCGGTGGCCCGCTGGACGATTTTGGACGAAACCGCGTAGGGGATGTTCCCCACGAGCCACAGCGGCTCCGGCCCCGGCGGCTCGTAGTCGAGAAAATCCCCCTCCACCACCGCGAAGCCCGGCCGGTCGCCGAAGCGTTCGGCGAGCCGCTCCGCCAATTTCCGGGCCAGGTCGCCGTCGAGCTCCACGCCCGTGTAAGCGGACGCCTTTTCCGCCAGGAGACCGGTCAGCGCCCCCCGGCCGGGACCGATCTCGACCACGGGCACACCCGATGGAACGAGGGCGGCGATTCGGCGCGCCGCCCGGTCATCTCGCAGGAAATGCTGGCCGAGCCTGGGGCGTCCGACCATCGCGGTTCAACCGCTCCCGCAGTGGCGCCGCGCGAGAGGCTCGATCACCAGCCGGTCCACGAGGACCAGCCCGACCAGCACGGCCAGTGCCACGACGATGCGCAGGGAGAAAGCGGCGGTGAGGAGGCGGAAGACGCCGCCGGCCAGGGGGTACACGACCAGCCCGGCCAGCGCGACGACCAGGAGCCAGCCCCGCGCGCCGTGGTCCGGCCGCGGGTCGCGGAAGAGCCACACGCCGAGCCTGCCCCAGCTCGCGTACCGTCCGTCCGCCGCGCCCACCAGGACCCACCGCAGGGTCAGCGGCAGGGTGAGCACGGCCCACGCGCCGTAAACCCAGGCCCAGACCGGGTCGGCCATCTGGTCGGGCCGCAGGTACGCCAGGATGAAGTAGCCGGCGAAGGCCAGGAGCAGGAGCTCCAGGGCGCGCAGGACGCCGGGCGACGCCGGCCCCACCGGAACCTCCACCGCTTCGCGGACATTAGTCGCCACGCCGCCTCCCGGGTTGATGCTCCGATGATTATAGCACTACGCCCGCGCGGGTGAAAGGTGGGCTTCGGGGTCCGTCGCGGGTGATCGTGTCATTCGTCCGGGCTCTCGACGCAGGCGCCGAAGGTGAAGGCGTACAGCCCGAAGCCGTCGCCCGTGGCGTACAGGGCCAGTTCGCGGTCGGCGTAGGTCGGGGCGTCGAGGAGGCGGTACATCCGCCCGGCGTCCACTTCCACGAAGCTGCGCCCGCCGTCGTCCCACTTCACGTCGGCCCCGGCGTCGGTCTCGGAGACTGGCCCGCCGTCCACGACGATGTACACCCGGAACGGTACGCCGTCCTCGCGGTGGAGCACGGCGTTGACCTCGGTGGCCCGACAGCGGATGACGACGCGGTCGCCCGGTGGGTCGGCCTCGGAGACGTGGAGCAGCCGGCCGTCCTCCACGCGCCAGTCGCCCTCCAGGTAGGCCCTGTGCACCTCGTGGGGGGTGACCGGCTCGTAGCGGGCCTCGAGGTCCATCTCCACCGGGTGGCCGTAGCGGCCGCGCGCGTAACCGGCGTAGAGCTCCGGCGTGGCCGGATAGCAGACGGCGCCGGGACGGTCGTGGGGGTTCACCGGCTCCATGATCGGCGGCAGCGCCACGCCGGGGTTGAGCCTGGTTATCTCCTCCTGGATGACCTCCTCGATTTTCCCGTAGCCGCCCTCGCCGATGTGGTCGTGGATGATGACGCCCTCGGGGTTGACGAGAATCTTCCGCGGCCACCAGTTGTTGGCGTAACGGCGCCAGAGCTCGAAGTCGTTGTCCAATAGGACCGGCCACCCGATCCCCAGCTCCTCCACCGCGCGCTCCACGTTCTCCCGCTCGCGGCCGAACTCGAACTCCGGGTCATGGACCCCGAGGATGACCAGTCCGAGGTCGGCGTAGCGCCGGTGCCACTCCTTCAGGTAGGGCAGCGTGCGCAGGCAGTTGACGCAGGTGTACTCCCAGAAATCCACCAGGACCAGCCGTCCGCGCAGCGCCTCCATCGTCAGGGGCTCGGAGTTGATCCAGCGGTCCGGACCGTAGGCCGGTATCTGTGGGGCGGGATTGCCGGGCATCGGTTCTCCTTCGGTCTCGGCCGCGCCGCAGGTCACGGTCGCGGCGAGGGTCAGCGCGAGGGGCAGGGCGTATTTCAGCCTCATGGTGCGCTCCCTTTTTCACGAGGGGTCATGATCGGTTGGTTGTTTATTAATACGATAGGATTATAGTGTTAATAATTCCACTTCGTCAAAATTAATGCCGGAACGGATTCCTTGACGCAAACCGCCGCCCTGCAATATGATAGCGATGGGACTTGACCTGACCCGAGGTCCCCGGAGCGGCGACATGGCCGATTTCATCCGCGCGGAGTGCGACGTACTGGTTCTCGGCGGGGGGGCCGCGGGCTGCCTGGCCGCGCTCCGATTGAAGGAGCTCGAGCCCGGCCTGCGGGTCGTTCTCCTGGAGCAGGCCGCCCTCGAGCGCTCCGGGCGGCTCGGCACCGGTCTGGCCGTTCTCTCCCCCTACCTCCACCAGGACGAGTCCGTCGAGTCCTACCTCGCCCACCTGGGGAAAATCGGGCGCGGGCCGGTGGACGGGACGATGGTCCGGCCCCTGCTGGAGCGGGGCGCCGAGGTGCTCGGCCGTCTGACCAGGCTGGGGTTGCCCGTGGAGACGAAGGGCTCCGAGCCCGCGCGGGCCGGGCGGTGGGGCGTCCCCTGCCGCGGTGGGGACCTGAAGCCGCTCCTCGCCCACGGACTGGTCGAGGCCGGGGTGGACACCCTCGAGCACGTCGCCGCCACCGGCCTCTGCGTGGCCGGCAGGCGGATTGCGGGCGCCATCGGATTCCACGTCCGCAGCGGCGTCTTTCACGTCGTCGGCGCCCGGGCGGTGCTCCTGGCCGCCGGGGCGACGGCGGGCCTCTACCGCTCCCCCCTGGCGGAATCGAGCCCCCACCGCGGCGCGGCGTCGCCGTTCAACGACGGCTCGGGATTGGCCCTGGCCCTGAGGGCCGGGGTGGAGCTCACCGGGCTGGAATACCGCTCGCAAACCGCCGTCCTGGCCGGTTCCCGGGCGCCGGTGGAGATTCTGGTCGAGGAGTACGGCCTGCCGGTCTTCAACGCGCGGGGCGAGGCGCTGCCATTTACGGGAGCGGACGGGCTGGCCGCGGCGGTGCTCGAAGCGGAAACGGCGGGTCTCGGTCCGTGCCGCATCGAAACCACCGGCCTGTCGGCCCGGGAGGCGAAGCGGATCGTCGCCCGCTATCTGGAGAGCCACCCCGTGGCCGCGCTGTGCTGGGCGGCCGAGGGGGTGTCGCCCAGGGACGAGCCTCTGGAAATTGCCCTGTCCGAACCCGCCGTAGGGGGGCTGGACTCGCCGGGCGGCGTGGCCGTGGACCCGGACCGGCGCACCGCCCTGACCGGCCTCTACGCTGCCGGGGAGACGGCTGGGGGGACGCCGGGTAAGGGCGTCGTCGGGGTTTTCGCCGAGGCGCTCCTCGCCGCACAGACCGTCGCCGCCGACCTGGAGCGCCTGAAACGGGCCGAGCTCGACGAGGAGTGGCTGGTCTCGGAGAGCCGCAGGGTCGAGGAGCCGCTCTTACGCCTCTCACGGGTGGGCGAGGGCATAGACCCCCACGAGCTCGAGCTGCGGATGCGGCGGGTGATGGACGCCTACGCCGGGGGGCAGTCCGCCGGGTTCCGGATCGAGCCGGAGCTTTTGGAGAAATGCCGGGCCGAGCTGGACCGGCTCGCGGAGCAGGTCCCCTTCCTCGTCTGTAGCTCGAACCACGACGCAGTGCTGTGCCTGCGCGCCCGGAACCGGCTCCTCGTGGCCCAGGCCCTGGTGGAACACCTGCGGGGCGACCGTGAACACGGGGGCAGTAAACTCCTCCGCTCCGCCCTGGACCCCAAGACCGGCGAACCGGCGACGAACTGATGGCGCAACCTTTGAAACTCCTGCACGTCCGCGGCGATCTCCTCTCGACCTGGCTGATGGCCAAGTTCCTTCCCCTGGAGGAGTCGGGGTTCCGGCAGAGCTGCATTCTCCGCCGCGACAACCGATCCCCCATCCCCGAGGGCTATCCGCTCGGGCTTATCCGTCTGCGCGGCACGGCGCGCATCGGGGACCTGGTGAGCGGCCTTTGGCCGAGAAACCTCCTGATCAGCCGGAGCTTCGAGCGCGAGTACTGCTATGGGCTGGAACGCCACCTGACGGACTTCGATCTGATCCGCTCGGCTGAAATCCACTACCCCTTCACCTGGCAGTGTGTCCGCGCCCACCGCCGAGGCTTGGCGCCGCCGGTGGTGGTGACGGTCCACGAGAACCTCCCCCACATCTGGGGTTACAAACCGAAGGCCCGCGCTTTCATCGAGGAGACGCGCCGTGGGGCGGGGCTTTTCATCGCAGTCAGCCGGTACTCGGCCCAGCTCTGCCGGCAGGAGGGCATCGAGGAAGAGCGGATTCGGGTGGGCGGGAACGCCGTGGACCTGGAGCGTTTCCGCCCCGGGGAAGCCGAGCCGTCTCTCAGGAGTGAGCTGGCCGCCGACCCGGAGAGCTTTTTGGTGCTGGTCCTGGGCCGCCTTACCTGGGAGAAGGGGCAGCGGGACCTGATCCACGCCGTTCATGCCTTGCGGCTCCGGGGCGTGCGGGTTTCCGCCGCGGTGGTCGGCACCGGTGAGGACGGGGATTGGCTGCGCCGGTTGATCAGCCTGTACGGCCTGGGCGACGCCGTCCGCCTGATGGGGGGCATTCCCTACGACCGGGTGCCCGCGCTCCTGCAGAGCGTGGACTGCCTGATCCAGCCCTCCCTGCCCGCGCCGCGCTGGCAGGAGCAGTTCGGGATGGCGGCCCTGGAGGCCATGGCGTGCGGCAAGCCGGTCATCACCACGCCGACGGGAGGCATCCCCGAGGTGGTGGGGGACGCCGGGCTGTACTTCACGCCGGGTAAATACACCGAGCTGGCGGAGCTGATCCAGAGGCTCGAATCGGAGCCCGACCTGCGCGACGACCTGGCGGGTCGGGGGCTGGAGAGGGCCCGTCTGTTCAGCCTGCCCGTCATCGCCGGACTCTACGCCGAGTACTTCCGCGAGGCCGCCCGGGGCTAGGGCCTTGACGCCCCGGGGAGGCCCCGGTATCCTTGTACCCGCCCGAGGGCATTGACCCGCAACCGGGGGTGTGAATTTGGACAAGATGCGCGTCGGCATCCTCACCGGCGGGGGCGACTGCCCCGGCCTGAACGCCGTCATCCGGGCCGCCGTGCGCCGCGGCGTGACCGTTCACGACTACGAGTTCCTGGGGATACGAAAAGGGTGGCTGGGGCTGGTCCACGGCGACACGGTCCCCCTGGGCCTCGCCGAGGTGGAGGAGATTCTGCCCCTCGGCGGGACGATTCTGGGCTCCAGCCGCACCAATCCCTTCGGCAAGAATGCCCAGGAGGAGGTCCCGGCCTGCGAGCGGAATTTTGGCGAGCTGGGGCTGGGCGCCCTTCTGGCGGTGGGAGGCGACGACACCCTGGGAGTTGCGCGCCAGTTCTCCGACCGCGGGCTGCCCATGGTCGGCGCGCCGAAGACCATTGACAACGACCTCTCCGGCACCGACTTCACCTTCGGCTTCTGGACCGCCATCGAGCGGGTGATGTGCGCCCTGGACGACCTGCGGACCACGGCCAAGAGCCACGAGCGGATTTTCATCGTCGAGGCCATGGGCCGGCACGCGGGGTGGATCGCCGGCTATGGCGGAGCCGCCGGCGGGGCGGACTACATCCTCACCCCCGAGGGGTCCTTCAGCCTGGACGAGGTCCTGTGGAGCCTCCGGCGCCGGTGGGAGGCGGGGTACCGCTACGCCGTGGTGGTGGTGGCCGAGGGGGCCGAGTGGCAGGGGCGCGAGGTGTACCAGAAGGACCTGCCCAAGGACGAGTTCGGCCACGTTTACCTGGGCGGAATCGGGTTCGAGCTCTCCAAGGCGGTGGGGCAGGCGCTGGCGCCCGAGTTCGGCCGCAAGGCGGGGGACCTGACCCGCCACGTGGTCCTCTCGCACCTCCAGCGCGGCGGCACCCCCTGCGCCTACGACCGCATCCTGGGCACCCGCTTCGGCGCGGCCGCGGTGGACCTGATCGCCGCCAAGAAATTCGGCTACATGGTCGCCCTGGCCGGCAACGCCATCGTCCCGGTGGAGATAACCGACGCGGTGAGCGTGACGAAGAAGCTGGACCAGGATTTTCTGGACCTGGCGCGCAACTTCTACTACTAACCGACCCGGGGAGGAGGGTGCAGCTATCCCCTCTCCCTTTTAGGGAGAGGGTAGGGGTGAGGGTAAGGGTAACGAACGTGGAAGCGGTAGCCCACGGTCCCCCTCTCCCCGTGGGAGCGGCGCGCCGACGGGAATGAGGGTGAGGGCTGCCTTAGAAATAAACGGGCGGGTGTGGACACCCGCCCATACGTCATCGCAATTCGCGGACCACAGAACGATGCGGTTT
>DATKYS010000069.1 GCA_035528375.1 bacterium | reverse complement strand
CATCACGAGCGCGTCAATCACGGCGAGACCTTCTCCAACGGCCGCAGCCACATCAACGGCATCGAGAACTTCTGGGGCTACGCCAAGCGGCGGCTGAAGGTCTATCACGGCGGCTTCAAACGCAACTTCGACCTGTTCATCCGCGAGATGGAGTTCCGCTTCAACCACCGCGGCGACCAAAACGTGCTAAAGTACCTCCAGGATACACTCCTCGATTGGTCCAGTTAGATAATATGATGCCTTTTTAAAAGTGTTGGTTTTGTGTTTACAAGGGCTAAGGGAGACCATAGAGCTTACAACCGAGCTGGTACAATAAGACCCGTAATAATTCAACGCAAGAAGAAAGTAAATGTTAATGCTATTAGGAGCAACATGAGAACTGCCGGGATGAGTCGCGAAGAATACTTTGAACTCTGGGAGAAATGTAAGTAATGGATAAGTAGAAACTTCGCCTTGATCTAATTAAAAGGATTCAGGACCGTAGCCTTTAGCCGCCCTCGGGGCGGTTTTTTCATGCCGTGGAGGTAACCCATGCCACTCGGAAAGCCGCGCGATCTCGTCACCTACCCGAACCTCGAAGCGAAAAATCTCACCCCCGGCGAGGGGGACAACGCCGCCAAACGCGTTGACGGCCTCTACTTCGACGCCAACAACAAGGACGCCAACAACGCCCTCGCCGTCCGGCAGGGGTTCGGCGTGGACTTCGTGGACAACGGCTCCATCGTCGGCGAATGCCGGGTGACCACCCCCGCGGGGCTCTTCGACGCCGAGCACAAGGTGACCATCGGCGACGGGACCCGGGTGTGGAAGACGGCGATGACCGCCGATGACGACCTGCGCTTCGACGACACCGACATCGTGAACGGCGCGGCGGGGCCGGGGGACTACTCGACCGCCGCCTTCATTGACTCCCTCGTCGTCTGGTCCACCGGGTCCGACACCGTTTCCATCATGGTGGATAACACGGAGATCGTCCTGGTTCGCACCGAGCCCAATGCGCTCACCGCCGACGACATCGCCCGTTCCCCCGCGAACGCCGAGGTGGTGGATACCTCGTTGACCAATATCGAGACGGCTTTCGACGTGGAGCATGACGGGGCGACGGGCGTCCACGACGACGGCTTCCTCGACAACATCATGGTAAACGCCGACGAATGCTTCATCAACGAGGGTTTTAAAAACCTCGTGGACAATTCATCCTTCGAGTTCTGGGACGCCGGCATCTATGATATTCCGCCCACGGGCTGGACATTTACCGGGGGCGCCACTTCCGTAATCTCGCAGGAGGCTACGATTGTCCACCAGGGCGCCTACTCCTGCAAAATCCACTCGCTACAGAACGGGGACATGCTCTCCCGGAGCATTGTAACCCCCGGTTTCTACGCGAATAAGACGCTCGCGGGTTACGTCTATCTACAGGGGGCCGTGGGCCGCATTGTTGACATCTATCTCTGGGGGACTGCATCCGGTGTGCCCGGGACGATTGTCACATGGGTGCTCACCGGCGGTTGGGATCGCGTGCCCTTCTACCGCGTGATGGGTGCTGACGCCGACATCCAGCTCCGCATCGTCCGCAACGACGGCACCGACTTCGACTTCTACGTGGATACCTGCATGATCGCCGAGGGGCGCCTGAAGAAGGCGTGGGCTGCCTCTGAGAGCGACTTGCTCGTGCTTCCCAACGACAGCGCTCCCTACAACTGGCTCTTGAATCCCAACTTTGACATCTGGCAGGAGACCGCCGAGGTTCCGATGGCGTGGGAGCCGTTTACGGGTGTCCCTCCGACCGTCGCCCGTAATGCTACAGCCTACTTTGGCTCCTATTCTTTGAGCCTCACCTGCGCCGTGAACGGTCTGGGTATCAGCCAGCGGATCGGGGGCATCGCCCCGGTCCTCGCCTACCTCGCGGGTAAGACCGTCACGTATTCCGTATGGGTTCTCCGGGCCGCCGCCGCGAGCACAATCTATCGGATGCAGATAGATGACGGAGTGGGGACCACCGAGAACGATACCGACGTTATTTCTTACGGCGCATGGACCTGCATCAGCGTCACGCGCCTCCTGGACGCCGCGCCTACCAAGATAGACTGCAACTTCTTCCGCAACGACGCTGCTCACGGGACGGGTGTGCTCATATCCAACGCCTGCTTGAACATCGGCTCGCGTCCGCTGGACGTGATCGGCCCCACCCCGAATGTCTGGGCGCCGAGGGACTATCTCTTCTGGTGCGATGGTACGTGCGCCACGGGTGCAATCCTGAACCAGCGCCAGGAGATGATGGAGGTCGTGTATCCGCTTTATCTCAGTGTGTTCGCCAACCTTGGCCCCGGGATGCCCGCGCCGGATACGTGCAACTTCGACTTCAAGCTCTACAACAACGCCGCTGACACGGGATTCCTGGTGAACCTGGCCAACAAAACAAACGCGGGGCACGAAAAGCAGGTCACCCTCGCCGCCGCGGACGCGGATATTCTGGGGCGCGGGGATCACATTCACATCCAGGCGCTGGAAAATTTGATCGGTGCCGACCCGTCGGATATTCGCGTGGTCCTACGGGCGTACACCCTGAGCCTGTAGATGATAACGGTTCGCCGAATCATCCGGGGGCCGCGGGGCGGGAAGATAACCGTCGGCTCATGGGCCGACGACCAGGAAGGGAAACGAATGGGCTGGCGCTGGGCGAAGGACGAGTGGTGGAAGGCCGACAAGCTCGGCCACTTTTTAGGGGGGCTGGCGAGCCCCCTTCTTCTGTGGGCCGTGTTCGGGCTGTGGCGCGGCTGGTGCGTCCTGGGCTCCCTGGCCTTCTGGTGGCTGTGGGAGGTCAAGGATGCCTTTGTCCGCTGGGAGACCTGGGGCTGGCTCGGCGGCGACGGGTTCAGTTGGCGGGACGGGGTGGCCTCGACCGTCGGCGTCTGGATCGCGTGGATGATTCTGGAACTTTTCGGCTCCTGCCTGCCGGGGGCGTGATGAGCGATAAGATCGGGTGGTTCAACAAGGCAGAGTGAGGTTGACAAACCAGTTCAAAGGGTCTATATTAAATGTGCTTTTCAGCGCTTGAGGGAGACAGAGATGCCGGATAACAACCCATTAGAAAAAGAGTTAGCGTGGTTTGAGGAGAACCGTAAACGCCTATTCGCAGAACACCCAAATAAATGGGTATGCGTCTACGGTGATAAACTTATTGGTATCTTCGATTCGTTTGCTGAAGCATTCAAAATGGGAGTCGAAAAAGCTGGCACCGATCAGATTTTAGTTAAGCAGATTTTACTTAAAGACCTAGAATTTAGGGCACCAGCTTATACTTTGGGCATATTAGTTGACAGCACAATACTCAAATCAAATTAATCCTCTCGTGCTTCTTGCGCGGGGGCCACATGTGCGGGTACGTGTGTACCCGTCAACAAGTGCCCCCGGTTCTTTACAATACAAGGATGGCTTGGCACTAATTGATACCGGAGCCACACGCTCTGGAATATGCAAATCGGTAGCAGAGAGCCTACACTATAAACCTGTTGATTTTGTGGGAATTTCTCATGCTTCGGGTCAATCAAGAAATCCCGTATTTCCAATAAATTTTGAGTTTCCGGGTAGTGGGTTTCCACCCTTTAACGGATTTCCACTTGTAGGTTTTGATTTAAGTTCTCAAGACCCGGAATTGTTAATGTTACTCGGGAGGGATTTTCTTTTATTTGGTCAGCTTTATTATCATGGTCCGTCTGGCTTTTATGAAATTATTATTCCAGCACCCCCTCGGGTTAGTCCGGATGAAAAAGTACCCGGAATAAAGTCAAGTAAACAAGAGAAACAAACGAAATTAAAACCGCAAAAATTACATAAAAAACGTAATAAATCCAGAAGTAAGAAACGAAAGTAAAGTCTAATTGATATAATGGGGCCGCCCATGGGGCGGTTTTTTTATGGACTTCCTTCCTGCTCGACTAGCCTAATGACCTTGGGCGGGGTTATCGGCTGCTGAAAAGCGGCCTTTTTTATTGGGAAAATTATGAAACTCTTCGACTTCGGCAAGGGGATCGAGTTCGGCCAGCGGCTCTTCATCTTCTGCGTCCTGGCCGGGCTCTTCGTCGTCATCCTGGCGCTGTACGTCTTCCGCCTCATTGACGAGGGGCTGGCAATAGCCGGGTGGACGGGCCTCTGCGGCGTCGGCGGCGGTGGCGTCATCGTCCGCGGCATTCAGGACGCCGCCCGCGAGAAGGCCAACTCCACCGTCGAGATCGGCGAGGCCAAGGACGCCATCGGCTTCAAATTGGAGGATGATGCCTGACCTGTTCGACATCCCCGGCGACCTCGCCCAGCCCCGGGACGGCCGGGAGATGTGCGTGAGGATGCTGGGAACCGGGCGCCTGATCGAAACCCTCGACCGCTGGAAGTCCCTCGTCGTCACCCAATTCGGCGGCGACCTGGGGGGTTGCCTGGTGGCGAACTCGTGCTACCGGCCGAAGTCCGACCTCGGCCCGGGCGGCCCCGGCCCGGAGCCCGGCGTGGATGAGGGCAGCTACCCCGTGGACTACACCGACGCGAACGGCCACTGGGCCGGCTGCGCGGTGGACTACTCCGCCCGGCTGACCGCCGAGAGCTTTTGGGGAAGCCCGTGCCCCAAGTGGCGCCGGGATGACATCCGGGACAGCCTGGTCGCCGCGGGGCTCTACCACCCCTGGTACTACTACCGCTCGTGGATCGAGGGGTACTACAAGTTGCATGAATACTGGCACATCGCCGTCGAGCTGGCCCCTTGGACGCAGCCCCACGCCTACCGGGAGACGCCGCCGCATTGGTGGGACGGCCTCCGGCCCGGCTCGGCCGCCATCCGTACCCATTAAGGGTACAAACGCACCCAATTCGGGTACGCTGATTCCCCGCCAGTGGCGGGTGAACTTACAGAGGCTTGCCCGCTGTGCCAGCTTGGCGAAACAGCGGTATCCACTTTTTCCGAAAGGACCCCATGCCCGACCTTCTCTACTACATCCTCGCCGGCGTGATCCTGCTCCTCGGCGTCATCGTCTGCGTCCGCAAGGACAAGGCGACCGACGCCAGGATGAGGTTCTGGTTCCTTATCGTGGACGTGGCCGCCGTGGTCCTGCTGACCTTCTTCTGGCTCGGCCTCCTCGGGGTCGTCTTCGGGGGATGTTAAAACCTTCGACATATTATCCCGACGTGTACATATTAAGGCGGAAAATAAACATGTCCGAGAAAAACGGCAACGGCGAGAAACGCTGGCTCCGGTGGATAGTCCGCCTGGCCCTCCCCGCCCTGGTCGCCGCCCTGTGGGGTGTGCAGTGGGCGAGCCTGTCATCTCAACTGGACGGCTTGTGGGATGAGGTGCGGGAGTTGAGGGGCGAGGTGCGCGACGAGCTGAATTCGCAGCGTCTCGTCAACCGGGAGCAGGACGGGCGTCTAGCCCGGCTGTACGCGGAGGTCGGGTTCCTGCGGGACGACGGCCGCGGTGATTAACCCGACGACCACCCCGGCGGCGAGGGAGGGGAGCAGGACGAGCGGCAGGAGACTCCAGGCGAGGCCCGGCAGTAATATGAAAATCGCCGTCGCCCACTGGGCGGTGGCGTGGAACGCCGCCCCGGTGAGGGAGATTCCGACGAGGCTGACGCGCCGGGGGTAGAGGGGTAAGAGGGCGCTCATCGCCCCCCAGCTCGCCACGGAGCCGGCGAGGTTCAACAGAATTACCGGCGTCAGGAGGTTGCCCAGGAAGAGAGAGCCCAGGACGGTTCGGATCAGGCTGAGCTTCAGGGCCGGCAGGGGCCCCTGCCTCACCAGGACCAGAAGGACGACGATGTTGGACAACCCGAGGCGGAACCAGGGGACCGGACGCGGCAGGAGGCCCTCCAGGACGTAGAGGGCCAGGGCCAGCGCGAGCAGGCCGATCCCCCTGTACCTCTCCACGACCCGCCTAACGGGTGACGGCGTCAACACCCGTCCCCCCCTCGATGCGAATCCCGACGCAGTTGGGGACGCACCAGACCGCCTCGCCCGCCTCGTCAATCTTCCCCATTTTCACGCAGAGCTTCTGGGGGCAGTCCGAGCTCTCCACCCAGGCCCGGCCGCCCTCGACCCGGACGACCGTCTCGCCGACGGGCCCCTGGAGCACCAGGGTTCTCGTTTCGTCGAGTCCGACGCGGAACTCCCCGCCGGGGTAGGTGACGACCGCCACGGCGCCCGGCTCCTCGGGGAGCATCCAGGGTATCGCCGCCGCCGCCGACAGCACGACGGCCAGCGGAATGTCCAGAGGTTTCAGCCGCCAGCGTGCCATCGGCCCTTCAACGGATGACGGCGAGCTTCCCCACCCTCTCCTCGCCCCGGGCCGCCAGGTGGTAGAGGTACACGCCCGAGGCCAGAAGTCGCCCGCCCGAGTTCTCCACTGGCCACTCGTACTCGCCCTCCAGGTTCCCCGCCTCGAAGACCAGGCTCCCCGCGGCGTCGAAGACGCGCAGGTCCGTGCCCGCCGGCAGGTCGCGGAAGGTGACCGTCGTGTGACCCTCGTCGGGGCGGAAGGGGTTCGGGAAGGCGTAGGCAGCGTCCAGTCCCCCGGCCTGGTCCCGACGGGGCACCAGTTGCAGGACCGCGGCCGCCGCCGCCCGGGCGCCGCTCACACCCTGCACCAGGTCCATCTTGTCAATCGTGTCCTCAGTGGTGTGGTACCAGGGGTAGATCTGGGTGCCGGCGTACTCGGCGACGTGGACCGCGGGGATGCCCGCCCGCCAGAAGCTGGAGTGGTCCGAGCGATACCATTCGGGGTCGTTCGTCTCGACCTCGAAGGCCGGTGTGTAGCCGCACCCGTCGTCGTAGGCCCCGGAGAGCCAGAGGGAGTCGTCCCGGGTGAAGACCTCCAGGTCGTAGTTTTCGTCGTCGCGGTAGGCGTACATGTCCATGTTAAATACGCCGCCGACCTCGCCCTCCGCCAGATCGGCCACGTAGTAGGACGACCCGATCATCCCCTCCTCCTCCCCGGAGAAGAGGACGATCCGCACGGGGGTTTCGAAGGTGAGCCCCCTACAGGCGCGCGCGACCTCGAGGCAGGCGGACACGCCGCTGCCGTTGTCGTTCGCCCCGGGCGCCAGATGGAGCGGGTCATCGGAGATGCTGTCGTAATGCCCCGTGACGAGAAGGGCCGGGCCGTCTCCCGAGCTCGGCAGCTCGCAAACCACATTCCGCCAGGTCAGGCTCTCCTCGGTGTCAATGTAACCCCCGACGAGTGTCCCGCCGCCGTCGGTGGAGACGTAGGCGAAGGGCGGTTCCCCGCCGCCGATCCACAGGGTGTCGTCGTCCAGCACGTCCAGGGCGAGAAAGCGGTCCCGGTCCGAGCTCCCGACGATGGTCCAGGTCGCGCCGCCGTCGGTGGTCTCGAACAGGTAGCGGTTGTCCCCCACGCAGAAGCCGTGCTGTGCGTCCACGAACTCGACCTGGTAGATGAACTGGGTGAACCCGCTCTCCTGGGGGGACCAGGAGAGCCCGCCGTCCCCGGAGTGGAGGATGGTGCCGGCCGCGCCGACCACCCACGCGTCACCGGTGCCCGGATGTATGTTCACCGCGTAGAGGTTTTGCCCGACCCCCGAGTCCACGCTCCCCCACGTTTCTCCCCCGTCCACGCTGCGCAGGATCAGCCCCCCCGTCCCCACGGCCAGCCCCAGGGAACCGGCCAGGTCCACCCCCAGCATGTCCTCCACTTCGGGCGCGTCGGCCTCCCGCCAGGTTTCACCCCCGTCGTCCGTCCAGGAGATGAAGCCCCGGCCGGAGGCGCATCCGTGCTCGTCGTCGCTGAAGGCGATGTCCCGGATGTTCGAGGGGAAGTCGTGGTCCACGACCTCCCACGTTCCCCCGCCGTCGTCGGTGGCGAGAATGGTCCGCCACCCCCCCGCGAACCCCCGATCCGTGTCGAGGAAGAGCACCGCGCGGGGGGAGTAGCCGGCCGTATCCTCCAGGGCGTGCCAGGTCTCCCCCCCGTCCTCGGTTTTGATCGCCAGCAGTCCCACGGCGTAGGCCGTATTATCGTCCACGGCCGAGACGTCCCAGACGTCCACCGTCCCGACCCCGTTCAGGTCGTAGAGGTGGTAGTAGGGTTCGTAGCCCCACCCGCCCAGGGTGGTCATCAAAAGCTCGGCGGCCTGGGCGCATCCCTCGCAGAAGGAGAAGCGGGTGGGGATGGCGGTGAGCTCCTCGAGATGGTCCAGGTAGTGCTCCGTGTCAATCCGGGCGACGACCGCCGGGTCTATCCATCCCCCGCCGAAGGGCTCGGGGGGCGTGTCCTGGAGCATCCCGGAGGGCCGGGAAATCCCGGGCAGGGGGTGGAGCAGTAAAAGCTCGCCGCCGGGGAATCCCGGCAGGAGCCAGTCGGAGCGCAGCAGGTGAACGCCGGGGAAGGAGGCGACGGTCTGGACTCCCGCGGGCGGAGCCTGGCCGTAGAAGAGGTAGTAGTACGAGCCGGGCTCGTGGTCGGCCAGCCTTCGGGCGCCCGGCGTCGTCTCGCCGAGGTAGAGCCAGCCGTCGGCCGCGGGAACGGTGAAGACGGAGGACTCGGGCCTGGTCGGGGAATAAAAGAGGCCCGGCGTCGCCCAGGCCCCCAGGTGAAGAATGGTGAGGAACCAAACGGTGGCGCGCATCCGCCCCCCTAACGGTAAACGTTCTCGATTATCCGCGGGTACTCGGAATCGGCGGTGCCCAGCATCAGCCACAGCGCCGTGACGAAGTCGTCCCGGGAGAGGGAGGTCGCGGGGAACTCCGCCTCCAGCTCCACGTTATTGTAGTCGTTGATCACCGCTTTGACCATGTAGTTCTCGAGGCCGATGCGCAGGAGGACCCCGGCCAGCTCGCCCAGGTCCCCGTGGCTGTGCTCGGGGATGGAGACCAGGACGGACTGGAAGCAGAGGAACCCGTCACAGAGGTAGAGGGTGCAGGGGACGGCGCCCATGTTGTCCCCGGTGGTGCTTATGTACCAGGTGTTGGGTTCGTCATCGTAGGTGAGGGGGTCTAAGCCCTCCTCGGTGAGCCAGACCGCTATCTGCGCCGCCAGCGCGGACTCCGGGTCCGGGGTTTCGGCCTCCTGAGCCAGGAGGGCGACGGGCAGAAGAAACAGAAGTACGGTCAGCCGCATTTTCCACGCCTCCTTGAGTGGGCGCATTCATTATAACCGGACCGGACGCGTTTCGGTCAAGTCGAATAAAAAAAGGGGCCCGGGGCCCCTCTTTTTTTATTGTGTCTCGGGGGCCGGTTGCTCCCCGCCGCCCGTCTCCGCCGCGGATTCTTCGGTCGCCATGGGCTTTGCCTCGGGGGGCTTTTCGGTCTGTTCGGTGCCGCTCGGCTGGGCGGCCTCCTCCCGCTTGGGCGAGGAGTAGAGGAAGGCCAGCGCCATGGAGACGACCATGTAGCTTATCGCCAGCCAGCGGGTGAGCTTGGAGAGGAAGGTCGCCGCCCCGCGCTGGCCCAGGATGGTCTGGGTCCCCGCGCCGCCGAAGGCGCCGGACAGCCCGCCGCCCTTGCCGGCCTGCAGGAGGACGGTGACCGCCAGGCCGATGCACAGGAGGATGTGGATGATGAGGACGATGATCACGGGGGCCGACCTCCTCTACCCTGTTGCGAGGCGGGCGAAGTTTAGCAGAAGGGCGCTCCCCGCGTCAAGGTGCCGTGGCGGTCATGGCCCCGAGGATGCGCTCGAACCTTGCCGCCCCTTCCTCGTCGCCCAGTATCAGGCTCTGGGCGTAGAGGGCGTAGATGTCCGGGACGCCGGCCGTCCCCTCCTCCAGGCGCCGGCGGGCGTAGAGGGCCGCGCGGCCGTAGAGGCCGTAGAAGAGGCAGCGGCCGACCAGGACGTCGGAGGGCGTCGCGTCGCGGGCGAGGGCGGTCCAGGTGGCGGCGGCGTCCCGGGCCGAGCTCCAGCGCTGGGGGACGAGGGGGGAGAACCATCCGGCGCGGACGGCCGCTGCGGCGGCCCGGGGGGCGTATCCCGCCGCCGAAGCCGCCTCGGCGAACACGTCCAGCCGGCCGAGGAGGAAATCGGTGGCGGCGCGCTCGTACTTGTGCGGGCCCTCGGGTCGGGGCCTGAACCGCAGGGTGTCCCAGCGCGCCCGCGTCAGGGTCTGCCGGCCCAGATCGGGATTCCCCGAGGCCGCGTACGCCTCGAAGGGACGCCAGACCTCGACGAGGCCCAGGGGGACGAACCCGTCCCGGTCTTCCTTCAGGGCCAGGGAGAAGGCGTAGAGATAGTCCACGTCCACCGCCAGGGCCAGCGGACGGCGGGCGGTGCGGGAGTAGTACTCCAAAAGGCTCGTGTCCACGAAGCTCCGGGCCGTGCGGACGTCGGGGGCCCGCTCGCCGGCGTAGCGCCACAGACGCATCTGCTCGTCCTCACTCGGCGGGAGGAGCCCCGCGCGGTCGGCCAGCTCCCGCTGGTACCACGAGTCGCCCACCTGGTAGGCCGAGGTGACCTCGAGGTCCGGGCGGCGGTCACGGGCGTAGCGCCGGACCAGGCCGTCGAAGTAGCAACTGTCGCCCTGAACGATGGAGACGGCCAGGATGGCCCCGGGGGGGCAGGAGGCGAAGAGGTCGGCGCCCAGCTCCTCCATCCCGGTTCTCTTCGACAGGTCGGCCCGGGGGAGGCTCGTAAAAACCGTGGCGGCGAGGACGAGCATCAGCGCACCGACGGCCATCGCCCTTCCCCGGTGTTCGAACTTCCGGGCGAGCCGGGAGGCCCCGAGGTAGAGCCCGGCGGCGAAGACGAAGGCCCCGGTCAACAGGAACGTTTCCCCGGACCCCACGAGCTGCGGCACGGGGTAGTTGCGAATCGCCATGAGCAGCGCCGCCGGCAGAAGCCACAAGAGCAGCAGCCCGGCGAAGAGCTGGCGCCTTCCTTTTTTGAATAAAACCACCAGGCCGGCGATGCCCGCCAGCGCCGCCCCCGGCGCCAGGTCGGCCCACCAGGTCCGGACGACCCAGGCGAGCTGGCCGCCGAGGACGGCCGCGTTCCGCGCCAGCGGCGTGTCGGCGTAGACCGCCTGGCTCAGGCTCCGGGTGAAATCGGAAATATTGTCCGGGGAGGACCAGTTGACCAGCGGCCCGGTGGAGGCCCTTATCGGGAGGTAGAGGTAGGCCGAGAGGCCGAGGCCCAGCGCGGCGACGGTGAGCCCCCAGCCCGCGGCGTTCAACCGCTTCAAGGCCGGCCACAGGACCAGCGCCAGCGCCGGGAGGTACGAGTAGCCGGCGTTGTGGCTGACCAATAGAAGCCCGGTCAAAAGGCCCGCCGTGGCCGTCTCCATCCCCGAGGGCTCGGAGGCCAGGGCGAGGCGCCGGGCCCGCAAGCTCACGTAGAGCGCCGCCGCCAGAAAGGCGGTGTGCTGGGTGTAGACCTCGGTGAGGGAGGCCTGGGTCCACAGGGTGGCCGAGAGGCCGAAGGCCAGCGCGCCCAGGGCGGCCAGCCAGGGATTTTCCTTACCGTCGGCGCAGCGCCCCAGCTCGGCGAGGGCCAGTGTAAGAAAAAAGACCGTCAGCGCGCCGAAGAGACCGGAGAAGAGGTTCGTCGCCTGGGCGGGGTCCGAAAAGAGGGCGATGAAGGGGTGGGCGGCCAGGGAGTGGAGCGGGTAGCCCGGGGAGTGGGCGCAGCCGAGGTCCGCCGCCGCCAGGGTCAGGTCGTAGTTGCTCTCTAAAAGGACCGTTCCCGGGGCCGCGGTGAGCCAGAAGGCGGCCAGGGCCACAACTGCCGCCAGAATAGCCGACAGCCATTTCCCGCCTATTGCCCTCGTAAAAACACCAGCCTTCAGTTCTTCCCCTATCATACGCCTAAACTGTGGGGCAAGCCCCTCGGCTCGCCCCGTCCGTGTTAATTCCACGATCGGCGTCCGTCACCGCCCCGAGCTTCGGCGGTCACCGACGGACGACTTTCCCCCCGCGGCGGCCCCGGTCAAAGGGCTGACGCGTCGCGCTCCCCGCTTTCAGCTCCCCCCCGAAATCCCCCCCCGGCGGCCCAGGTCAGATGTTGGTGTCCACGACCTGGGTGCGGGCGATGCGGTCGCCGATGCGCAGCCCCTTGTGGTCGCCGAGCACCAGGAAGAACTCGATCACCAGGGGCACGATGGTGACCACGGTGAGGTTGCGGAGCACCAGCTTGCCGAAGCTCGCGGGCCGCTTGCTCACGCGGTCCACCACGCGCAGGCCCGCCAGCCGCTTGCCCAGGGACCGGTGGCCGAAGAGGGCGTCGCGGAAGAGGAGGTAGAAGCCGATGACGCCGATCGAGATGAAGACGAAGGTTTTCGAGAGGTTGGCCAGGAACCCGGCCCCCTCGAGGACCCCCAGGGTGTCGGAGGGATTGAAGACTTTTACCGAGAAGTCGGCGAAGGCCTTGTCGAGCATGTGGAAGATGATGCCCAGCACGGCGACGAAGCTGAAGCAGATGACGAAGTCCCAGATGAGTCCGCCGAATCGCTTGGCGGCGTTGGCCTTCATCAGGGGCAGCTCGCGGGGGTCAATCTCCGCCACGCGCTCGCGGAGCTGCGTCTCCTCCGGAGCCTCGACGAAGTCGCCGATGGTGCCGATGGCGCCCTCGCCGCGGGGCCGGTCATCGGCGAAGACCCGGGCCACGATGTCGCGGTCCGAGACGACCGGCTTCTTGGCCTTCCCCTTGGTCCCGACGTCGAAGTCGGCCCAGTCGCTGTCTGGGACCGGTACCTCGACCCCCTCCTCGACCTCGGGGGCCTCCTCCTCGGCGGTTTCCTCGACCTCCTCGGCGGGCGCGGCCTCCACGGCCTCCTCCGGTTCCTCCTCGGCGGCCGGCTCGACTTCCCGGGCTTCCTCGGCGTCGCGCCGCTCGAAGGCCTGGCGGAACTGGACGATTTTTTCCAGCTCGAACCAGCGGTTTTGCCGCTCGATCCAGACGAAGTCCTTGTGGTTGATGCGGCCGTCCTGGATGAACTCGATGATCTGGGTGGCGGGGTAGGGGCCGTACTGCTCGCCGTCAATGCTCACCAACAGGCCCTCGGAGACCGGCGCTCCATCGCCGGTGACCCCTTTGTCGTCGAAGATGCGTTTGAACTGGGCCACGTTGCGGGCCAGGACCCACTCGTTGCGGGCCGCGATCCAGACCTGGTCCTCGGGACCCAGGCGCCCCTCCTCGGCCCACTTCTTGATCTCGGAGATCGAGAGGGGGCCGTAGGTTTCCCCGTTGATGAAGATGTAAGTATCGGCCATGCTTCACCGTTCGTTGGGCGGTCGGCGTCCGGTCCGCCGACGGCTGGCGCGATGAAGGAACCCGGTACACTCAATTTTAACTCAAATCACCGCTTTTATCCGAAAAACTCCCGCCGCGGTCCGCTCCAAGGGTCGCCGGACCGCGTATCCCGCACCCGGCTCCGGGAAACCGCCCGGATGGACGGCGCGCGCCGGCGGCTCATCCCCCCTCGTGAGCGAGCCCGGCCGTCCAGCGACCGCCCCGCACGCGAGCCCGGCCGTCCAGCAACCGCCCCGCACGCGAGCCCGGCCGTCCAGCGACCGCCCCCCGTAAATATACCACCCGGTGCGGCGACACGCAAGTGCCTACGCGCCGAAGGTCGTGCAGAGGAGCGCCAGCGTGAGGGCGGTGTCCAGGAGGTCCTCCCGGTGTACACCCTCGTCCGGTCCGTGGATGTTCTGTGAGCGGACGGAGTGCCCGCAGCAGGGGATTTTTGCCATGAAGCGCATGTCGGTGAAGAAGGCGCTCAGGCGGAGCGGCGGCTTTTTTCCGTAAACGTGCTCGATCGAGGCGGCCAGGGCGCGCACGATTTCGGAGTCTTCGGGGCAGACGACGGCGGGGGCGAACTGGAGCCGCCGCACCTCGAGGGTCATCCCCTCGACGACGGGGAGGGCCTCCCGGGCGCGGGCCTCGATTTCGGCCTGGGCCCGAGCCGGGTCCTCCTCGGGCAGCAGACGGCGGTCCACGGTGAAAGATACCTTGCCCGGGATGACGTTGACCTTGGCCGTGGCGCTGGAAATAATCCCGCCCAGGGTCATCACGCCGCGGGCGTCCTCGGGTCGGGCGACGGGCAGGTCGCTCCTGGCGGCGCAGAGCTGGGGCAGGGCGTCCAGGAGGCCCCGGGCCACGGCCACGATCCCGTCGAAGGCGTTGACCCCCTCGTAGGGGCGGCTGGCGTGCCCCGAACGGCCCCGGACCACAATCTCCAGCCAGAGGACCCCCTTGTTGGCGATGGTCAGCGCCGGGCCGGAGTGCCCCTCGAACAGGCCGGCGTCCGCCTTCAGCACGTCCCGTCGGATCAGCCAGCCGAGGCCGCAGTCCCCGCCCGATTCCTCGTCGGGGACGTAGCCGAACTCGAGGTCGCAGGACGGCTCCAGGCCGATCTTGCGTAGGGCCGCCACGGCGGCGAGGTGGGCGACGATGGTCCCCTTCATGTCCCCGGCGCCGCGGCCGCGCAGCCACTCGCCGTCACGCCCCAGCACGAAGGGGTCCCGGGTCCAGCCCTCGCCGGGCGGGACCACGTCGTAGTGGCCGTTGAGGTGGAGGGTCTTCGTCCGGCCGAGGCGGAGGCGGCCAACGAGGTTGGGCCGGGTGAGGCCTTCCGATTCCGGGTACAGCCGGCGCACCTCGGCCTCGGTGGGGAAGAACACCTGGAGGCCGAGCCCCAGCTCCTCCATCGCGGCGCCCAACACGGAGACCAGGCGGGGGTACTCCCGTCCGGGGGGGTTCACCGTGGGCACGGCCACCAATCGGGCCAGGAGGTCCTCGGCCCATTCCCGGAGCCCGAGCACGGCGTCCCTGAGCGCCTTTTCCTTCGTTCCGTCCATCGTCCGCTCCACCCCTGGGATGCCCCTCAGTCGGAGGTGTGGACCTTGACCTCGCCCACGACGTCTTCGGCCCGAATCTCACCCACGGAGGCGAACCCCTCGTCGGTGACTACGCCTGAGCCCTTGGCCGGGTCGCCGGTGGGGATTTTTACAGGCTCGAGGTCGAACTCCGCCTCGTCCCACAGCACCCCGCCTCCCGCGTTCAGGAGCTCCGCCGTGACGTGGACGTTGTAGAGGTTCCGCCCGCCGGTGTTCTCCACGCGGAGCCGGATTTCGGGCGCGGTATCCTCCCCCACGACTTCGAGCGAGGTGACGGTGACCCGGCCGGGCAGGTCCAGGGTGTCGGGGTCTATGCCGTAGGCCTCGGCCGTCGCCCGGTCCGCCTCCTCGGCCGCCTGCTTGGACCAGTCGTCCACGTTGCACAGGATGATCAGAATCGCGGTGAGCGCGATGCCCAGGGATATGAGGGTCCCGATGAAACGCATGGGGAACCTCCCCTTCTACGTTGGGGAAGTATAGCAAAAAAACGGCCCGGGTGAGCCGCGCCGATCGCCCGTCACGGGGCCCGGGTCAGTCTTCGTCCCTCTCGGAGTCCAGGTGGACCAGGACCTCGTCCACGCCTTCCAGCCCTTCGAGGCAGAGCCTGACCTCGTCGGCCACCCGGTGGGCGTCGGCGAGGGGGAGGCCGCCGTCGAGCTCGACGTGGATGTCCAGGGCCACGCCCGTGGCGCGGCGGTGGAGCCGGAGGTCGTGGAAGCCGACCAGTCCCGGAATGGAGCGGCAGGACTCCTCCACGGCGCGGCGGATTTCGGCGTTGCGCCGGCCGTCCAGGAGCTCCGGCTCGGTCAGGGGCTCGACGTGGACGAAGACGCGGCCCACGCGCGGCAGGTGCTTGTGCAGGTTGGCCTCGATGTGCTCGGTGATGCGGTGCGCCTGGAACACGTCCATCTCCGGGTCCACGGCGACGACCAGGTCCACCACGGTGAGGTTGCCCATGTGCCGGGCGCAGATGCGGCGGACGTCCCCGACCCCCCGCACCCCGGCGGTCAGCTCGCCCATCCGCTCCCGGAGCTCGCGCTCGACGCCGGAATCGGTGAGCTCCCGGGCGGCGTCCAGAATCACCTTGAAGCCCACCCCCGCGATCATCAGCGCCACGATGATCGAGCCCACGGGGTCGAGGAAGTTCCACCGCGGGAGGAGGATGGCCCCGATGATGGCGGCGAGGGCCACCAGGCTGGAGAGGGCGTCGGAGCGGTGGTGCCAGGCGTTGGCCTCGACGGCTTTGGACCCCGTGCTGCGGGCCACGGCGCGCGTCCAGCGGAAGAGCGCCTCCTTGACCACGATCGAGAGGAGGGCCGCGCCCGCGGCGAGCCAGGTGGGGACGGCGGGCTCGGGGTGGCGGATCTTCTCCAGCCCCTCCCAGCCCAAAAGGACGCCGGCGCCGATGAGGATGAGCCCCAGGATGAATGCCGCCAGGGTCTCGAAACGGCCGTGGCCGAAGGGGTGCCCCTCGTCGGCGGGCCGGTCCGACAGTCGGATGCCCAGAAGGACGACGGCGTCTGAGACCAGGTCGGAGAACGAATGGACGGAGTCGGAGACCATGGCCGCCGAGCGGCCGAGGATGCCGGCGGCGAGCTTGGTCCCGGTCAGGATCAGGTTGACCCCGGCCCCGAGCCAGGTGACTCGCCTTTTGGCGCGGCTCTCGGCGGCGACGTCCATCCGTTATAAGCCCGGAGGCGGACCCCAGAGGCCCAGCATGTAGTCCAGGGTCCCCGTGGTCCAGATGAGGTTCATGATGTGGAACCAGAGCACCGCACCGGAGAGGCCCAGTCCCACCAGGCCGGGCAGGAACCCGCGGAACCAGCCCGCCCGGAAATTAAAAACCGCCACCAGCCCCACGATGAGCCCGGCGATGGCGAAGGGCCAGGAGAGGACCAGGACGAAGGGGATCAGATACAGGAAGAAGGCGCCCACGCCCAGCCCCAGGCTCAAGAATCCGAAGAGGAGCCCCGAGAGGTCCAGGCTGATGTTCACCCCTTCGGTAAAGTTAAACCACCAGCCGTTCCTCTGCTCGTCGTCCATCCCCGCCTCCTCCGCCCGGTGACCGTGGTGTTCGTTGTCCGGGCCGCACCGATGTTTGCGGCCCTCGTCCATCCCCCGGTGCATCTCGCGGAGGCCGGTGCGCATCCCCCGCATCCCCGCGGCGAGGCCCTTACGCATCGCCTTCACGCCCGCCCCGACGGCCTGGCCGACGTCGGTCGCGGGGTCTTTTTCCTTCTCGTCCACGTCGCACCTCACGTTCGTTTCATTCCGGCCCGGGGGCGACCGTCCGCGGTCCCCCCGCCCGGTGGATTTCGTGAAGTATTGTAGCCTAATTTATTAATTAAATCAAGTGGCGGGTTAATAAATATTAGTCATCTTTTAATTATCTGAACCACCGCCCCGGAATGGCTATTACCGCCCCCCGCACCCCCCGCACTCCGGGTGGGACCTCGCCGCGCACCGATACCCGTCGTCGCCCGCGAAGGGACTCCCCCCGATCGCCGTCGCCCTAGCTCCTAATCCCCATCCTGGGCGGCGGATTTCACAGCGTACAGATACCCGTCGTCGCTCGCAAAATAAGCCATCCCCCCGCCGCAGGCCGGGTCGGATAAAATGTGCCGCTTGGCCGCGTAGGCCCAGACCACCTTCCCGTCCGCCGCGTTCAGGCAGTACAGGCTCCCGTTGGCGCTGCCGATGTAGAGCACGGCCTCGGCCGCCTCGGGCTTCTCCGGCCAGTCGCCGGACTCGAGCCAGCGCGCCGGCTGCGAGACCCAGAACGCCCGCCCGTCGGTCAGCTTCCCCGCCACCACGCCCCCGGCCTCCACCGTGTTCGTCGTCTTGTGCCGCCAGCGCTCCATCCCCGTCGCCGCGTCCACGCAGTAAACGATGTGGTTCAGGCAGCCGAAGTACACCCGCCCGTCGAACACCACGATCCGCGACCGGATGCAGTTCCAGTAGTCGGGGTCGCGGTAGCGCCACAGCGCCCGCCCCGTCCCCACGTCCAGGCACCGCAGCCAGGTGTCGTCGGAGCCGAAATAGACCTTCCCCTCCCAAACGTAGGGCGAGCTGTAAACCTCCCCCTGGGTTTCGAACTTCCACACCGGCGCGCCGGTGGCGGCGTCCAGGCAGTAGAGCCACCCGTCCAGCGACCCGACGAACACCCTCCCCCCGGCCACGAAGGGCGTCGAGAAGACCCAGCCGCCGGTCTCGTAGCGCCAGACCTCCTCCCCGCTCGCGGCGTCCAGGCAGTACACGTCGTGGTCGTAGGAACCGAAGTACACCCGCCCGTCCGCGCAGGTCACCCCGCCGCCCACGTAGTGCCCGGTGCCGAAGCGCCACAGCCGCTTCCCCGTCAGCGCGTCGAAGCACCACAGGGCGTCGTCGCAGCTCCCCACGTACACCCGGCCGTCGGCCGCCAGGACCTCGCCGATGACGGGACCGCCCGTCGAGTGCTTCCACAGCCCGTGGCCGGTTCCGGCGTCCACGCAGTACAGGTAGCCGTCCTCGGACCCGAAGTAAACCTTCCCCTCGTAAAAGAACGGCGAGCTGGTCAGGGAGTCGCCCTCCTGGAACTTCCACACGAGCGCCGCCTGCCCCGTCGGCACCTCGGGAATCCCGCCTATCCCCCGGGCGAAGACGCCGAAGAGCTCGGCCATGGCGAAGGCGATGACCGCCACCCCGACGAGGATGCCGACGCCGATCAGGATGTAGCGCCCCGGCTGGCGGATGCGCTTCTTCCTGGCGAATTCCTCGGGGCCGAGGGACGTCAGCTCCGCCTCGCGCTCGAGGTGGCTCTTGAAGGGCTCGACGTCGGCCAGCGGCCGCCAGTCGAAGGCGGACATGTCGTAGACCTCGTTCGTGGGCGCCAGCTCGCCCAGGTCGAGCATTTTCAGAATCTTGCGCGCGGGTCGGGCCGGCTCCGGCGCCCCGTCCACCCGCACGATGTACCGCTTCTGCTCCATCGTTTTCCTTGTGTTATATCTCTAGTTGCATGTAGACAAAGGGCTTATCACAAATCGATTTAATTTGATTATAATTGAATCCTAACTCACGTAATAAGCACATTTCGACTAAGCTCTTTAATTTCGAATTTAGATAGATTAACTCCCCATCTCTTAGAGCTTTTTTTTCTAAGTAGGCATCACGATGTACAAGGTAGTTCCTTGTATTGACAACGTTGTTTATAAATTTATTTTTAGTTGTAGTAGTGTATTTTAATATTGAGTTGTTAATTTGAAATAACTTTTGTAACCGTTTTCTCAAGGTCGGCTCATTTGAATACTGTAACTTGCTTTCTAACCAACTAGAATACTCATGCGGAGTATTGGTAACTATTTCACGTATACGAACATTGTGCTCATCTATACTAATTTCTTCATTTTTAAATACTTGCCGATGATATGTTTCTAAAGCAATAACATAATTCAAGAATACATTCTCTATATACATTCTCGGATTGTAACTAGTACCGAAATAAAGACTGTACAATGTTGTTAATTTGTCTATAATATGTAACCAATTAGAATATATGTCTGTGAAATTTGTTTTTATTTCTTGATATCCAAATAACATTTGATTAGTGTTTATTTGCTCTGGCATATCCGTTTTTCTGGTGCTTTTATATATTATTTTAATTGTTGGTTTGTATATTATGCCGCCGCTTGCTACTTTTGAAACGGTATCAGTTATTCCTTCTAACGATGTTTCAGATATTTCCTCGCGTGTAGCAAGTGAAAGAAAATTCATCATAGAATTAATATTTTCCAATATTATATTATAAGATTTTTCTTCTGAATAAATAAATTTAATAAAGTATTTATCTGTTATTTTAGGTGCCTTGGTGGCAATATTGTATTTAATATCTGGACTTTGATAAAAGGAAATTGAATAATCGTTAAATGTAAAAACATGTGGTTCCATAGATGTATATTCAATGAAAATCTTTTTTTCTTGGTTATCTCTTTTTATGATAAATCCACTTTCTTGTAACCATTCGCCTAACAATGTACAAGATATGCGAATCTCTTTAAATGTAATATCTTCTTTTTGTTTAAAATGTGTTCCTAAAAATAGTATATTAGATATATATTTTTCTGTAGATGTACCTGGAAAAGACCATGTTGATTGAGTACGAATAGAATTATACAGAGTTACTTCATCACCTGATGTCGAGTATCCAAGAATTATTTCAACAATATCTTCTGTTGATAAAGAACCAACAATTTCGAGATAGCAACCACTAGTATTATCGAAATTTAATGTGCCATAAAATCTTCTATCTGGGTTACCGGGTAACCACCATGATCCCTTCAATTCTTTTGTTTCCATGTTAATCCTTCCCCTTCTCCTTGCGGCCAGTGACGCGCTACGGCTCGAAGATTACGAGGTGTACTTTCCTCATGTCCTCAGGCGAGAACTTCTCCCCAGAGGGGGGAGGAGCTACACCCCCCACCCTATCCCTCCCCCCAGAGGGGGGAGGGGACATCACCCATCACACCGGCCCTTGGGCAAGCCTCTCCCCGAAAGGCGGGGGCTTAATCCACCTGGGCACTTCCCGATGTGATGTAGTAGGTCTACGGAATAAGGTCCGCCAGGCGTTCCTCGGCCATCTGCACCCACTGGTTTGTCTCGCCGCGCTCCTCGGCGCTGCGGATGATGAACTCGTACACCTGGATCGCCTTGTCGAGACCTTTTTCCGCCGCCCAGGTGTTCATCTGCGATTTGAACTCGGCCAACTGCTCCATGACGGTTTCCTCGAGCTCGGCGGCTTCATCCGGGTTCTCCTCCATGAGCTGGTCCAGGGTGGCGAAACTGAGCTTCATCTGGCTGACGGTGCGGTAGAACTGCTCGTACACCAATCCGGCCTTGTAGCGGGCTGAGAAGTTCACCTCAAGATCGGAGGCCCTGGCGGCACGGCCGTAGATCTCGGTCAACTCGTTCATCAGCCCGTACTTCTTCGTCGCCGTCTGCACCAGGGGGTCCAGGTCCATCAGGTCGCCCTCGAGGGTGATCGCCGCGTAGTCGTCGAAGAGGAGGTCGCCTATCTCCACGTAGGCCTTGGCCGGGATGTCGAAGTTCACTTCGATGCCGGGCCTCGTGCTGAAGTCTTCGTACACCTTGGTGCACTCGAAGAGGAGATCGCGGCCGGTATCCACGTCGCCCAGCTTCAACGCGGCGTGGCCGGCGCGGTAGTAGGACTCCACCACCAGGTCCGGGACACCCGTCTCCCTGTACCGCTGATTGTAGAGCGTGAATATCTCCCGGGCCTTGGTCCAATCCCCCAGCTTCTCGTAGCACTCCCCGGCCTTGAAAAGCATCTCGCCGGCGATGTCCGGGCTGTGCAGATTTTCCTCCGCCACTTGGAGGTAGCTGTCCGCGCTCTCTTCGAGCTGGGCGCGGACCTCCGACGATAGAACGGTCCCCTCCTCACCTGGGACGTCCGGGTCGGTGGTGGTGATTTCCGCGTCGGGGTCAACGTCGGCCAGGGCGGCGAAGGCGATCAGAAGGCAGATAACGGTGATCTTGCGCACGGTTTCACCTTTCGTTTGTACGGCTTGCCCAACCGAAACAAATTATAACAGACGAGGCTTACATAACATTTCCGCACAGAGGTCCCGGACCTGCTCCGGGAAAGATGGAGCAGGTCGGCGGGGGTTGCAGAATCGGCGCAGCCCGGGAAATTTCCCCCCGAAGGGCGGCGGGAGATGACGCCCTCAGCCCTGCGGTTGCCGGGGGTGAAGCCCGGCTTCTCGAAGTCACCGCTGACGGTTTCCTCCGGGCGCCGGTCGCGCTCGTGGAGGGCCGTCAGTCCGCCGCCGGGCCCCAGGTGGGCACCACGCAGCCGTTCCAGGTCACCCGGTACACGTCGCCGGTCGCCCGATCAAGGGCGAAGATGTCGGTGTGGGTGTCGTCGTAGATGACGGTCTCGCCGTCGCCGGTGAAGCAGGGGAAGCGCTTGGCGCCGCCATCGTAGGTCAGGCGCTCCACGTTTTTGCCGTCGGGGTCGGCGAGGTAGAGGTCGCCGCCGGTGTCGCCCTGGCGGACGAAGACTATCTTCCCCCCGTCGGGGGACCACTCGGGATTGAACCCCGCGCCCAGGCGCGTCGGCTCCTCCCCGTCGGCCTCCATGACGTACACCTCGTAGCCGCCGGTGTAGGACGTGCGCATGGAGTCGAAGGCGATGTATTTCCCGTCGGGGCTCCAGGCGGGGTAGGCGTCCACGGCGGGGTCGTTCGTCAGGCGCTCGGTCTCCCTGGTATCCACGTCCACGGCGTAGATTTCCCAGTTGCCGTCGCGGACGGAGTGGAAGGCGATGCGCTCCCCGTCGGGGTCCCAGCTCGGGGCGTCGTCGTCGGCCGCGTTGTCGGTCAGCTTCGTCGTCTCCCCGGTGGCCAGGTTCATGACGTAAATTTCGAGGTCGCCGTCGCGGCGGGAGCTGAAGGCCAGGCGCCGCCCGTCGGGGGAGATGGCCGACTGCCAGCTCAGTCCGTCCTCGGTCAGCCGCCTCCCCACGCCCGTGGCCAGATCGAGGTAGTGGATGTCCCCGGCGAGGTGGAAGACGATGGCGCCGGAGCCGGAGTAGCCCAGGAGGTACTCGTCGGGGGTGGTGCGGAGCTGGGACTTCAGAATCCCGGCGGCGTCGGCCAGGCTCTCCACCAGCCCCCGGACCTTCCCCGGAATCCAGCCCTCGTAGCCCGCCGTGTCCGAGACGCCCAGCAGCACCTCGCCCGTCTCCACGTCCACCACGCGCAGTTGGATGACATAGGCGCCGTCAATCTCGGTGACGCTGCCGAGGGCGACGAGGTCCGCCCCGGCCAGGTGACCCGCCTCCACGGCGTCGGATTCGTCCACCATCCCCGAGAGCGCCAGGGCCTGCTCCTCGGCGATGCGGGCGAGCTGGGCCCGTTCGATGACGCGCAGGCCCTCGATGCCGACCACGCCGGCGCGCACCAACTCCGAGACCCCGCGGGCCAGGCCGGGGTCGCAGTTCACCGCCTCGAAGTCCACGACGGCGATGGTGGGCTCCGCGGCGGCCGCGCTTAGGGCCAGGATAACGAGCAGAAAGACGCTTTTTTTCGGCATGGCTGCATTCCTTCTATCCCCTCCCCCCTTTGGGGGGAGGCTCGCCTACGGGCCAGGGTGAGGGGCTTCTTTTATCCCCTCCCCCATCTGGGGGGAGGCTCGCCTACGGGCCAGGGTGAGGGGCTTCTTT
>DATKYS010000068.1 GCA_035528375.1 bacterium | reverse complement strand
AAAACGCCCCTTTACAACCCCCGCGCCCTTTGGTACAATACGCCTCCGCCAACGAGCAAAAGGGGTCGCCATGTACGCCGTCATCCGCACCGGCGGCAAACAGCACCGGGTCAGCGAGGGGGACCTCGTCCGCGTGGACCGCCTGGCCGGCGAAGTCGGCGAGAAGGTGGTCTTCGAGGAGGTCCTGTTCACCGGGGACGGCGAGGGCTACCGCCACGGCGCGCCGCTTCTGGCCGGGGCGAAGGTTTTGGGCGAAATCGCCATCCAGGGCCGCGCCCGCAAGGTGAAGGGCATCAAGTTCAAGCGCCGCAAGCGCTACACCATCACCTTCGGTCACAAGCAGCCCTACACCTGGGTCCGCATCCAGGGTGTCAAGCTCACCCCGCCGAAGGTGGAGAAGCCCGAACAGGCCGAACCGGAAGCCGTGTAAAATCTTCTATCGAATCGAGGCCCCCACGGGGGCCTTTTTTAGGTGGGTGGATTGATGGAAATTCGGAGGCCCCGCGGGGGCCTTTTTTTAAGCCGCCCCTGCGCCGGGGCGGTTTGCGTTCCCCCTTGCCAAGCGGTCCGCGCTCAAGTACCATCGCCGGTGGAATAAACAAGGGAAGGATGACGGATGAACATCGGTTCCTACTTCGGCCCCGAGAACGTGATTCTGAATATGAAGGCCGACGACAAGAAGGACGCCATCGCCGAGCTGGTGGACAACCTGGCCCGGACCGGTCGGCTGTCGGACCCCGGCGAGCTCATCGAGGCGGTCGTCGCCCGCGAGGAGCTCTGCACCACCGGTCTGGAGAACGGCGTCGCCATCCCGCATCCGCGCCACGGACAGCCCCACCTCATCGAGGGGCTGGCCATCGTCTTCGGGCGCAAGAAGGCGGGGCTCGATTTCGAGAGCATGGACGGCAAGCCGACCAGGCTGTTTTTCCTGTTGTGCGCCGAGAGCGACACGGTTCATCTGCGTTCCCTGGCCCGCCTCTCCCGCCTGCTGAAGGACTCCGCCTTCCGCAAACGTCTCCTGGACGCCCCCGACGCCGGGGCGGTCGTCGAGGCGATTTCGGAGGCCGAAGCCTCGCTGGAATAGGGACCGGCGTCCTTTCGGACCGTTCTACGAGGGCAAGGGCGCCGACCCTTGCCCGATCCGTCCTGAAATTCCCAACCGAGGAGCGGGGGACTATGGCGGTGAAGGTTCGTGACCTCTACGAGAACAACCGGGCGAAGCTCGACCTCAACCTCGCCACCGGCGACGAGACGCTGGAGCGGGAGATATCCCGGCCCGACCTCGAGCGTCCCGGCCTGGCGCTGGCCGGCTATTTCGACGTTTTCCCCTCCGAGCGCGTGCTGCTCCTGGGGCACACCGAGAGCAGCTACCTGGCCACGCTGACCCCGGAGAAACGGCGGGGGGTTTTCGATCGCCTGACCCAGGAGTGCGGCGTCCCCTGCTTCGTGGTCACCCGGGGGTACGACCCGCCCGGGGAGCTCATCGAGAGCGCGTCCGCCGGCGGCATACCCGTTCTGTTGAGCCCGGAGCACACCCAGGAGGTGGCGACCGTCCTGGGGTACTACCTCCACGAGGCTCTGGCGCCGGTGCAGAAGGTCCACGGCGTCCTGGTGGACATCAACGGCGTGGGGGTGCTGATTCTGGGCAAGGCGGGCATCGGCAAGAGCGAGTGCGCCCTGGACCTGGTGGCCCGGGGCCACCGCCTGGTGGCCGACGACGTGGTCGAGGTCAGGGCCCGCCTCAACTCGGTCCTCATGGGCTCCAGCCCCCAGAACGTCCGCGAGTACATGGAAATCCGGGGCATCGGCATCATCAACGTCCGCCACCTGTTCGGCGTGAACGCGGTGCGCGACCAGAAGCGCATCGAGCTGGTGGTCCAGATCCGCCAGTGGGACGGCGGCTACAACTACGACCGCGTGGGCCTGGACACGGTTTACCGGGAGCTCCTCGGCATCAAAATCCCCCAGATAGTCATCCCGGCCATCCCGGGGAAGAACCTCGGGACGATCGTGGAGCTGGCGTCGGCGAGCCACCTCTTGCGGCGCCGCGGCTACAACCCGGCCCGCGAGCTCGACTCCAAGCTCCTCGAGGAGATGGACGCCCGAGCCAAGGAGGCCCGGGAGCCCTACGTGGACCTCACCGACGACCTGCAGGACATGGAGTGATGTCGGTCCGGTTCGCCGTCGGGGTCGCGCTTTTATTTATCGGGGCGTTCTCCTGCGCCGAGGAGGCCGAGCCCTGGCGGGGGACCGTGGAGGGATTTTTCGACGCGGTGGAGGCGGGCGACCCGGAAAGGGCGTCCGCTTTCTGCGACGGCGACCCGGGCGGGCTGGCGACCTACCTGAAGCCGGGCGCGCGGCCGGAGATCGTCGGCGATCCGGTGAGCGACGGCGGACGGGTCGAATTGACCGTCCGCACGCCGGGGCGGCCGGGGCTCACCCTGGTGCTCGTCGAAAAAGACGGCGATTGGTCGGTGGCCGTGGAGGAGAGCCGGTCGGCCACTCTGGCGTCGGCGCTCAACGCGGCCTTCGGCGGGGAGTAGCCCTTGGACCGGGCGGAGGAGCTGGGGGAGCGGGCTGAAACGCTGGCGGCCGAAATCTACGAGCGCCGGGGCTGGACCGTCGTCGCCCGCGACTGGCGCCCGCACGGTCTGGACCTGCGCGGCGACCTGGACCTCGTCGTCCGTAAGGGCGATATTCTGGCCGTGGTGGAGGTCAAGGCCCTGCGGCGGCGCGGCCCGGCCGGCGGCCCCCGTGAGGCGGTGACCCCGGCAAAAATCCGCCGCCTGGCCCGCCTGGCGGACGCGCTTTTAGTGAGCCGGTCCGACCTGCGCGGCCTCTACGTCCGCTTCGACGTGGTGGCCGTCCTGTGGCCCCGGGGGCGGGAGCCCGAGGTGGAGCTCATCGAGGACGCCTTCCGGGTGTAGGGGTGGCCGTCCACGGTCGCCCGCGGCCCCCCCTCTCCCTCCGGGAGAGGGGTCAGGGGTGAGGGCCACCATATAAAAAACGGGCCGACCTGAACGGCGCGCCGTCGGTCGGTCCCTACGTCATCACAACGGGCGGGTGTGGACACCCGCCCCTACGTCATCGCAATTCGCGGCGGCCCGCGGAGGGGCCGCCCTGCATCATCGCAATTCGCGGCGGCCCGCGGAGGGGCCGCCCTACGTCATCGCAACGCGCGATACGGGCTGCGATAGTCCCCTCCCCCCTCTGGGGGGAGGGTTAGGGTGAGGGGTGCAGCGGTCCC
>DATKYS010000067.1 GCA_035528375.1 bacterium | reverse complement strand
CTCCTTAGGTATTAGAAAACATCAAAGTAATTTTACATGGTCAAGAGGAAGTGTCAAGAATTATTTCAACCAAAGGGAGGCCGCACCGCCAACATTTTTTAACGCCTTGTCCCGAAGGCGGCATGGGCGCTATACTTGCCCTCGTGGAACCTCCCCGCTTTCCCGAAAATTTCCCCGCCGAGGCGGTGAGCCTCCGGCGCGACTACGGCCCCGACGAGCGCCTCTCGCCCGACGAGCCCGACGCCGTCCTCGCCGGGAACGAGCTGCACCTCTTCGGCCTCGAAGGCGGCTGGCGCAGGCTCACCCTGGACGAGGTCCACGGCGTGCGGTCGCGCAGCCGGGTCGTCTTCGGCCCCTGGCGGCTGGTGGCGGCCATGCTGGTCCTGTTGGCCCTGACCGCCGTGCTGTGGCTCGTGCCGCTGGCCAATCTCTGGCGGATGGTGCTGGGGGTGGGTCTGGTGCTGGTCTCGCTGCTGGTGCTGTACCTGCGGCGGGACACCGACCGGGTTCGGCACCGGCTGGTGGTGCTGCCGGCGCTGGGGGGGAAGATAGTCCTGGAGCTGCCGGAGAGCGTGCCGGGGCGGGCGGTGGACCTCTTCGCGGACCTGGTCACCAGGAGGCTGGCCGAGGCGGAGGGTTAGTCCGCCCTCCGCCGGGCGGTAATCCAGCGGACCAGGCGGACCAGGAGCCCGGCGGCGAAGACCCCCACGCAGAGCCAGCCCACCACCGGCTCGATCCAGAACCCCACCGCCGCGCCCCCCGCGATGCACGCCAGGAGAACCAGCCCCATCACGGGGTGGCGGATGAACTGACGAAGACCTTCGCGCCGGTCTGCCATGACCGGACGATTCTATCACCCCCGGCCCGCGTTGACATTCCCGCTGGGCGGGGGTATGATTTGCTGCGACATAACTCGAAGAGTATCCACCACTTAAGCCTATGAACCGCCCCGACGAACCGCTCGCCCTCTCCGGCCTCTCGGACGCCGAGGTCAAGAAAATCCTCGCCGGAATCGGCATCCACCTCACCCCCCACGAGGCGCGAGAGCTGGTGAAACTCCTGGGCCGGGAGCCGACCCTGGCCGAGGCGCACCTGTTCAACATCATGTGGAGCGAGCACTGCTCGTACAAATCGAGCCGGGCGCTCCTCGCCGAGCACCTCCCCACGGACGGCCCCAACGTGATTCAGGGCCCCGCCGAGGACGCCGGCATCGTCGAGTTCACCGTCCACAAAGGCGTGCGGTACGGCATCGTCTTCGCCCACGAGAGCCACAACCACCCGAGCCAGGTGGTGCCCAACGAGGGGGCGGCCACCGGCATCGGCGGCATCGTCCGCGACGTGTACTGCATGGGGGGCGAGGTCTTCGCCGTGCTGGACCCGCTGCGGTTCGGCGACCCGGCCGGGCCCGTGGGGACGCGCTCGGCGGAGATAGCCGCCGGCGTGGTGGACGGCATCTGGCAGTACGGCAACCCGCTGGGGGTGCCCAACCTGGGCGGTGACGCCTACTTCACCAAGAGATTCGACGACAACTGCCTGGTGAACGTGGTGGCGGTGGGGCTGGTGCGCGCCGACGAGATAATCCACAGCCGCGTGCCCGACGAGGCCCGCCTGGCGCCCTACGTCTACGTCCTGGTCGGCAAGGCCACGGACGACTCCGGCTTCGGCGGGGCGGCCTTCGCCAGCGTGGACCTGGACTCCGACGAGGAGAACCGCGGGGCGGTGCAGGTGCCCGACCCCTTTTTGTCGCGGGTGCTGACCGAGGCGAACAAGGCGGCCTGGCGCCACCTGCGGGAATTGGGCCTCGCCTTCGGGATGAAGGACCTGGGGGCGGGGGGCATCGCCTGCGCCACGAGCGAGATGGCCGCGGCGGCGGGCCTCGGCGCAGACGTCCACCTCGATAAAGTCCCGGTCTCCATGCAAAACCTCCCGCCCTACATAATAGCGTGCGGCGAGACCCAGGAACGCTACATGTACGCCGTGCCGGCCGGGGCGGCGGAGGCTTTTTGTAAAATATTCAACGAGGATTGGGAGCTGGGGAAGGCGGCGGTGGGCGCGGCGGCGACCGTCATCGGCGAGATTCTGCCCGAGGACCGC
This sequence comes from bacterium, assembly GCA_035528375.1. Classification (NCBI taxonomy): domain Bacteria; species bacterium. The sequence goes on along the minus strand of DATKYS010000067.1, from coordinate 2,757 downwards.
TACCGCCTGTTGTGGAAGGGGACCGCGGCGGAGGAAATTTTAGTCTGCGACGTCAGCACCCGGGCCGTCACCCACGGGATACGCCACGACCGCCCCCGCACACCGCCCGCGCCTAAAACGACACCCGCGAGGCCGAGACCCGGCCTGACCTGGGGCGCGGTTTTGCGAAAGATGCTCGCCTCGCCCAACGGCTGCTCCCGCTACCCCATCTTCAAGCGATACGACTGCGAGGTGCAGGGGCGCACGGTCCTGCGGCCCGGGGAGGCCGACGCCGGGGTGGTGATGCCGCTCGCGGGCTGCCCCGCGGGGGTGGCCATGACCGCCGACGGCAACCCGCGCCTGGGCGAGGTGGACCCGTACCTGGGCGCTGTGCACGCCGTGGCCGAGGCCGCCCGCAACGTGGCCTGCACCGGGGCCGCGCCGGCGGCCATCACCGACTGCCTGAATTACGGCAACCCGGAGAAGCCGCAAATATTCCAGGAGTTCGCCGAGGGGCTGCGGGGGATCGGTGACGCCTGCCGGGGGCTGGGGCTCATCGGCCATCCCGGCGCGCCGCTGCCCGTGGTCTCCGGCAACGTCAGCTTCTACAACCAATCGGCCCAGGGGAGGGCCGTCCCGCCCTCGCCCGTAATCGCCTGCGTGGGGGTAATCCAGGATGCGCGCAACGCCACGGGCCAGAGCGCCCTGGCTCCCGGCGAGGAGGTCGTCTTCATCGGGAAAAGAAGGCCGGAGCTGGGCGGGAGCCTGTATTACGAGACGGTTTACGGCGATGTAATCGGCGAGCCGCCCCCGGCGGAGTTGGATCGCTGGCGCACCGAATTGAACGCCATCGTCGAATTCGTCGGAAGCGGAAGGGCCGTCGCCTGCCACGACGTTTCAGACGGCGGCCTGGCGCTCTGCCTGGCGGAAATCGCCCTGGGGACGTACCTTTCCGGCGGCGTGGGCCTGGAGGCGGATTTTGGCGAAATTGCGAACCGGCTCGAACCCGAGGCGCTGCTTTATAACGAGGCCCCGGGGTACGTCCTGACCGTCCGGGCGGCGGAGGGCGCGGCTGCGGTGGAGTTTTTCAAGGAAAGGGGATGCTCGGCGGCGCTCCTCGGACGGACCACCGACGAGCGGCGCTTCACCCTGACCCTGGGTAAGCGTATACTGGTGGCGGAAAATCTCGACGAGCTGCGCGGGCTCTGGTCCGGCGGCCTTACGGAAATCTTCGGCGCGTGAAAAACCCACCCCCTCCCCCCTCTGGGGGGAAGCGCGCTTACGGGCCGGGGTGAGGTGTAGAACAGTTCCCCCTCTCCCTGTGGGAGCGGCGCGCCGACGGGCCGGGGTGAGGGCTACCTTCGAAAAAGGTGGATTATGCGTACACTGATAATTCTACTGGCTTTACTGGTGTTCGCTGGGCTGGCCGAGCAGCCCGCCATCGCCATCGTTGACCTGGAGGCCAAGCTCTGCGCCAAGGAGCTTGCCGACGCCGTCTCCGACATCCTGCGCACGGAAGTAATTGATACCGGGCGGTTCCGGGTCATCGAGAGGGCGCAGCTCGACAAGGTGCTCGAGGAGCACGCCTTCCAGTTGTCGGGTATGGTGGATGAGAGCACCATCGCCGAGTTCGGCAAGTTGGTGGGGGCGGACTATGTCGCCCTGGGCAGCGTCTCGGTCCTCGGCGGCACCTACACCGTCACGCTTCGCTTTATTAATGTGGAGACGGCGGAGGCGGTCCTGGGCAAGACGGAGAGCACCAACAGCCAATCGGGCCTGCCCGACGTGTGCCGCAGGCTGGCGGCGGCGCTCACCGGCCTGCCTTACAGCGGAACCTCGGGCGGTGGCGGCTACTCATCGGGCACCTCCGGCGCGGGCCGCATCTTCTTCATGTCCGGCCGCGACGGGGACCCCGAAATCTTCGTGCGTGACGCAGACGGAGGCAACGTAACCCAGTTGACCTACAACAGTAGCTCGGACAGTCAGCCCCACTTGAGTCCCGACGGCCGCCGCATCGCCTTCTCCTCCGACCGCGACGGGGACTGGGAAATCTTCGTGATGGACGCCGACGGGCGCAACCAGACCCAGTTGACCCACAACACAAGCAATGACCGGTATCCCTCCTGGAGTCCGGACGGCCGCCGCATCGCCTTCCACTCCGACCGCGACGGGGACTTCGAAATCTTCGTAATGGACGCCGACGGGGGCAACGTAACCCAGCTAACGAATAACACAGCCAAAGACGAGAATCCCATCTGGAGTCCGGACGGCCGCCGCATCACCTTCCACTCCTACCGCGACGGGGACGAGGTAATCATCGTGATGGACGCCGACGGGCGCAACCAACAACTACAGCGCTGACGCATATCCCGCCTGGTGCCCGGTGGAGTAGCCCCCTCCCCCCTCTGGGGGGAAGCGCGCTTACGGGCCGGGGAGGGGGGTGTAGCTCTCCCCTCTCCCCTCTGGGGGGCGGCCCGCCGACAGGGGGGGGAGAGGGGTGCGACGGCCCCTTCCCCCCTCTGGGGGGAAGGTCGGGAAGGGGGGTTTACAAAAATGACCCTTACAAGGAAACTGCCTTCCCTACTTCTCGAACGCTGTCGCAAACTTCGCGGTTCTCAAACGAAGGCCGAGACCAGGTTATGGAGGTGTCTGCGACGCAAGCAGCTCTTTGGAGCGCGGTTTCGTCGGCAGCATCCCCTCGGAGGTTATATCCTCGACTTCTACTGCCCGGAGTCTAAGCTGGCCGTCGAGCTCGACGGGAGCGGTCACGGCCAAAAC
>DATKYS010000066.1 GCA_035528375.1 bacterium | reverse complement strand
AAGCCTCCCCCCAAAGGGGGGAGGGGGACCGCTGCACCCCTCTCCCTGACCCTCCCCCCAGAGGGGGGAGGGGACAGGCGGCAACCCCCACCCCGACCTTTTCCTAAATGTAGGGCGGGGTTTCCTAACCCCGCCGCGTTTTTAATAAGGTGGCCCTCACCCCCATCCCCGTCGGCGCGCCGCTCCCGGAGGGAGAGGGGGGCCGCCCCGACCCTCACCCCGGCGTCAGGCGGAGAGGTTCAACAGGTGCACCGAACAGGAGATGCAGGGGTCGTACGCCCGGACTATCATCTCCGCGTGGAAGTGGATCTCCTCGTCGGAAAACCCCGGGTTGGCCTCGACCATGGCCCGGATGTCGCGCTCCATGGCGGCCAGGTTCTGGCAGGTGGGTGTGACGATGTCCACGTCGGTGCAGCGCCCGTCGGCGTCGAAGGCGTAGGAGTGGTAGAGGGTGCCGCGGGGGGCCTCGATGCCCGCCGTCCCCCGGCCCGCCCTGGGCCGGATCTCCGGCGTCGGCTCCACCGGCGCGTAATGCGCCAGAATCGCGTTGATGGTCTGGATGGAGTCCTCGACGGAGTCCACCAGCTCGATGAACTGGGCCGTGGTGTTGTGGAAGATGTTATAAACCGGCGTCGCGAATCCCAGGCGCCCGGCGACCGTCTTCGCCCCGCCGTGCAACGCCTCGCCGAAGAGGTTGACCCGGGCCAGCGCCCCCACGGTGTACGGCTTCCCCTCGTACGCGGAGAACTTCGCGTGGCTGTACGGCACGACGTACTCGTTGGTCACCCGTTTGTACTCGTGGACGTCGGTAAGGGTGCCGTCGCTGGCGGCGATGTGGTCCCCCATGTAGCCGTAGGCGTCGCCGGAGGGCCTCAGCCCGATGTAGGTGCCCTCGGCGGTGAGGTAGCCGGGGAGCTCCAGACCCTTAATCAGCGGCACGAGGGCCCTGGCGTTCTCCAGGACGGCCTCGAGCCGGTCGCGCAGGTACTTGAAGACGTCCTTTTCCGGGATGCGGCCGAAGCCGCCGAGCTTGGTGTTGCAGGGGTGAATCTCGCGCCCGCTTATTAAGTCCTGGATCTCGTTGCCGCACTTCTTGATGTCCAGGCCGATGCGCGCGGGGTCGGGCAGGTCCTCGGCCAGCTCGATGATGGAGTTGCAGCGCGGCTGCACGAGGTCCGGCAGGGCCAACAAAAATATGTGCAGGGCGTGCGACTCGATGTTGCCCCCGTGGACGAAGAGCCGCCGCAGGAGCCGCACCTGCTCCGAAACCGTCACCCCGAAGGCGTCCTCGATGGCCTGCGAGGCCACCACGTTGTGCACGCCGGAGCAGATGGCGCAGATGCGGCAGGCCACCTCGGGGATGTCGGCCCAGGGGACGCGCTTCAAGAAGCTCTCGAAGAAGCGCAGCCCCTCGTAGATGTCCATGCGCACGCTCTTGACGGCGCCGTCCTCGAGCTCGATGGTGACGCCGCCGTGCCCCTCGACGCGGCAGAGGTGCTCCACGGTAATGGTCCGGCTCATGCTTTCTTCCCCTTACGGCAGCTCGGTGCCCTTGAATTTCCTGGTCCGCAGCGCCTCGTCGGAGGGCGGGCCGCCGAAGTGGCTCATGGCCTGTTTTATGTCCTCTATCGAATAGCCCTTGTCCAGGAGCACGTCCACCTCGGAGGCGAAGTTGGCCTCATAGACCGGGCCCCGGCAGCCCTCGCAGGGGAGGTTGTTGCTGGGGCAGCGCGCCCCGCAGCCGGCCTTCGTCACCGGCCCCAGGCACATCTCCCCCCGCTCGATCAACAGGCACTCGTTCTCCCGGAACTTGCAGTCGGTGCACACGGCGTAGGTGGGCAGGAGTGGCAGGTCCCCGTGCAGGAGCGACGCCACCGCCTGGAGGAACTGGCTCCGCTCGATGGGGCAGCCCACTATCTCGTAATCCACCTTTACGAAGTCGCGCAGGGGTTTCGGCTCGAAGCACTCGAAGAAGGGGTTTTCCAGAACCTCTTTGCCGTATACCTCGGTGAGAAGCTCCTTCCGCGGCACGTCGTTCTGCATGGCCTGGACGCAGCCCCAACACGCGCCGGTGCCCAGGGCGATCAAAAGCCCGGCCCGTTCGCGGATGTCCTTCAACTGCTTCAGGTTCCGCTCGCTGGCCACCGCGCCCTCGACGAAGGCGATGTCCACCTCGCAGTCGTCGTTGCCGGTTTGGGCCATGATGAAGCTCTTGATGTCCACCGCCTGGGCCAGCTCCAGGAGCTCGTCCTCGCAGTTGAGGATGTTGAGCTGGCAGCCGGCGCAGCAGGTAAGGCCGTAGACGGCGATTTTCGGCTTGTCCATCGGTCTGGTTTCCGTTCCGTCAGGGTTCAGCGGCGGCGAATCTGTAAAAGCTGATCGTCGAGTAGGTGCGGGCCGTTATTCTCCCGCCCCCCTCCCTGGCCCGTAAGCGCGCTTCCCCCCAGAGGGGGGAGGGGACATGCAACCCTCACCCCAACCCACTCCCACAGGGAGAGGGGATACGCGGGCCGCCGTTTACACGTTCCCTGCCTCGACCCTCACCCCAACCCTCTCCCTAAAAGGGAGAGGGGGAATGAGGTGGCCCTCACCCCCGCCTGTAGGCGCGCCTCTCCCACAGGGAGAGGGGACCGCTACACCCCCCTCCCCGGCCCTCACCCCAGAGGGGAGAGGGGGATCAGATGCTCTCGCGCAGGTTGATCGCGTCCCAAGCGGCGCGGCCGCGGCGTGTCGGCGCGCGTCGCCTCCGTGTCGGCACCTTATTTCCTTTTAAATGGATTCCCGTAAATTGATGGCGTCCCAATAGGTGAATATCGGCCCGTCCAGGCAGGTGTACTTGTGCCCGATGCTGCAGTGCAGACACTTGCCCACGCCGCACTTCATCATCCGCTCCAGGCTCATCAGAATCCGCCCCTTGGAGAAGTTGAGCTCCAGGAGCTTCTCGACGACGAACTTGTAGACCACGGGCGGGCCGCAGATGGCGGCGTAGGTCTCCTCAGGGTTCAGCCCCTCCACCTGGTCGAAGAGCGTGGTGACGACCCCCACGTTGTAGGGCCAGGTCTTGTCGGGGTCGGTGTCCACGGTGAGGTGGCACTCGAGGTCCTCCCGGGATACGAGGCCGGCCATCTCGTCGCGGAAGAGGACCTCCTTCGGTTCGCGGCAGCCGTAGAATAAAATGACGCGGCGGAAGTCGGCGCGGTCGTCCAGGGCGTACCACAGCAGGCTCCGCAGCGGGGCCATCCCCAGTCCGCCGGCCACCAGCAGCAGGTCGCCGCCCTCCATCTTCTCCACGGGGTAGCCGTTGCCGTAGGGGCCGCGCAGGCCGATGAGGGAGTTGGTGGGCAGCCTGAACAGCGCGGAGGTCACCCGGCCCGTCCGCCGGACGCACAGCTCCACTATCCCCGTCCGCGTCGGCGAGCTGGAGATGGAGATGGGGCACTCGCCGGTACCGATGACCGAGAGCTCGACGAACTGGCCCGGGCGCGAGCGGAAGCTCTCCGCGATCGCGCGGTCCTCGAAGCGGATCTGGAAGAGCTTGTGGTCGCGGTCCTGGGGCTTGACGGCCACGATCCGGGCCAGGTGCGGCTGGTACGGGTTGGCCGCCTGCCTGAACGAGAGCCGCTGGTCTCTAAGCATGGGCCTGGTCCCCCCTGAGCATCTTCAGGCACTCGACGTAGTCAATCTTCGCCGGGCAACTGACGATGCAGCGCCCGCAGCCGACGCAGGCCGCGCGGCCGAAATCGCCCAGAAACGCCTGCTGCTTGTGCAGGTAGCGGTGCTTGAGCCGCTGACCGCGATCCTCTCGGAAGTTGTGACCCCCCGCCACCAGCGCGTGCTCCCGGAAGAGGCAGCAGTCCCATTCCCGCCAGCGCGTGCCGCCGCCGACAAGCTCCAGCGTGTCGTTGACGTCGTAGCAGTAGCAGGTCGGGCAGACCATGGAGCAGGAGCCGCAGGAGAGGCAGCGTTCGGCCAGCTTGTCCCAGATGGGGCTCTCGTACTCCAGGTCCAGAATCGTGGGCAGGTCGCTGATTTCCAGCGTCAGGCAGTAGGCCCGCTCCCGCCGCCGTCGGAACTCCAGGTAGCGCTGCGTGAACTCCTCGTCCACCTCGGAAAAAAGCTCGGGGCGGCCGGAGACCACGTCGTCCCCCCGCGAGGTGCCCACCCCGACCAGGAACGCGTCGTCCAGGTCGGTCAGGAAAAGGTCGAAGCCCTCGTCTATGGCGTCGGTGCCCATGGACTTGCAGAAGCAGTGCTCGTCGGGGATGCAGCTGGTGGCGACGATCATGATGTTCTCGCGCCGGGTGAAGTAGTAGTTGTCCGCGTAGCGGCCGGCGAAGATGTTGTCCAGGGTTTCCAGGGCGTGCAGCCCGCAGGCGTGGATGCCGAAGAGGACCAGGCGCTCGGCGAGACCGGCGGTTTCCGCCTCGAAGCCCCGCCGCGCGTCGAAGCGGAACATGGTCTCCCGGGGCCGGTAGAAGTACTTCTTCGCCGGGATGACGGTGCGCAGGGCGTCGTAGGCGACCTTTTCGAGGTCGGTGTACGGCTCCCAGCGGTACGAGTTCACCCCGTGCTTCACCGGCACGTGGACCTCGCCCCACCCCCGGAGCATTTCCAGGAGGGTGCCGAGGTGCTTTTTATCCATGCGCAGGACCTTCATGGGCGGACCCTTTCCCCGTTCGCGTCGTCTGTGCCGATTATACCAGACTCGCGGCCTCGGTGCCGGTGGGCGTCCCCGCACGTATTTCCCTCTCCCCGTGGGAGAGGCTCGCCTACGGGTTAGGGTGAGGGTCGAGGCGGGGAACGTGAAGGCGGCGGGGATAGGAATTCCCACCCTACGCCGTGAACCGCCCAATATCCCGTAGGGGCGACCATCGTCGGTCGCCCGCGGGCGGACCTAAAGGTCCGCCCCTACATCATCGCACGGGTGAACGCGGTCTCCCTCTCCCCGTGGGAGAGGGATTAAGGGTGAGGGCTACCTTATTAAAAAAACGGGCGGGTGTGGACACCCGCCCCTACGTCAATATCCAGCAAACCCGATCCGTAGGGGCGACCGTCGTCGGTCGCACGCGTTAAAAAAACACAGATTTGCGTGAGCGTCCGACGACCACACACTGCAAGTCGGTCTGCGGGATGATTCCACTGGGGAACGCCGCTTTTTTTTACTAAAGAGTGATTGCATTAATTTCATTATTCATATTAAAATAAAAACTTGGTCGAGAAATCTTTGGATAAATCTATCTTATCAGTGTAGAATGCGGCTGATTTCTACAAACGAACCACACCAGACCTCCCCGAGGCAATCCCATGTCCAAAGCCATTGCCGCCGACGACTTCGCCAAGCTAAAGGTCATCACCGACCTCGATCTCTCCCCCGACGGACACATCGTCGTCTTCAGCGTCAAGCGCGCCGACTTGAAGAAACGCAAGTACTGGAGCGACCTCTGGTGGTCCCGGGACTCCCGCCCCGCCGCGCAGGTCACACACGGCGACTACAACGACATCTCGCCGAAATTCTCACCGGACGGCGGGACCGTCGCCTTCCTCTCCAACCGGGAGGATGAGAAGGCGTTCCGGTTCCACCTGCTGCCCACGGACGGCGGGGAGGCCCGCCCCGTGGGTCCCGCGCTCAAGGGAGAGGTCGGCCGGTTTCTCTTCTCCCCTGACGGGGGGTACATCTACTACTCCTTCCGCGCGGCCGACGAGCCCGTCAAGGGGCCCGAGGGCAAGCCCGAAGCGCCTCCGTTCCGCGAGGTGGACCGCATCCTCTACCGCATGGACGGCGAGGGCTGGCGGCCCAAGGACAGCTTCAACCTCTACCGGCTCGATCCGGTGCGGGGTGCCTCGAAGCGGCTCACAGACGATCAATACGAGAACGCCGACTTCGCCCTCCCCGCCGACGGCGCCGACCTCTTCTACCTCTCCTGCCACCGGGAGGACCCGGACCGGGACGCCGATTACGTGGACCTCTTCCGCCTGCCGGCGAAGGGCGGGAAGCCGAAAAAGCTCCCCACCCCCGAGGGACCAAAGTGGGCGCTCGCCGCCGATCCCGCGGGGAAGCGCCTGGCCTGGTTCGGCCACGAGCACCCCGAGGACCCGGCGGGCCGCAGCCCGCGCCTTTACATATACGACATCGCCAAGGGCGAGACGGTGAACCTGACCGGGACGCTGGACCTGGTCGGGGGGCGTGTCATTGACGACCTGAACGGCATCTGCGCCTCGGACCGGCCCCGGTTCGCCCCCGACGGCGGCTCCATCCTCTTCAACTTCACCCGCGAAGGCTCCACCGGCGTTTGGGAAATGAAGCTGGGCGGGAAGGCGAAGCCCCGGGAGGTCGTGGGCGGCCTCGGCGCGGCCACCTTCTTCCGCGTCCATGCTCGAGGCCTCTTCTACGCCTGGGTCACCGCCGTCAACTCCGGCGAGCTCTACCACCTGGAAAAGGGCGGCGAGCCCCGGAGGTTGAGCTCCCTGAACACGCGGGTGATCGGGGCCTGGCACCTGCCCGAGCCGGAGCGGTTCCGGTTCAAATCCGGCGACGGCACCAAGCTCCAGGGCTGGCTCTTGAAGCCGCCCGGCTTCGACCCGAAGGCGAAGTACCCGGCGGTCCTCGAGGTCCACGGCGGGCCCCACGTCAGCTACGGCGAGGCGCTGATGCACGAGTTCCACTACCTGGCCGGCCGGGGCTTCGTGGTGCTCTGGTGCAACCCCCGGGGCAGCACCTCCTACGGCGAGGAGTTCACCCGGGCCATCGTCAACGCCTGGGGCACGAAGGACTACGAGGACGTGCTGGCGCTGGCCGACCACGCGGCGGCGCTGCCCTTCGTGGACGCGGCGCGCATCGGCATCACCGGCGGTTCCTACGGCGGTTACATGACCAACTGGGTCATCGGCCACACGGACCGATTCGCCGCCGCCGTCGCCCAGCGCTCGGTCTCCAACCTCCTGGACTTCTACGGCTCCTCGGACACGGGGTTCTGGTTCGAGAAGGAGTTCGGCGGAAAACGCCCCTGGACCGACCGGGACCACTACTGGAAGCTCTCCCCCATCGCCTACATC
>DATKYS010000065.1 GCA_035528375.1 bacterium | reverse complement strand
CTTATTAAAAAAACGGGCGGGTCGCCAGACCCGCCCCTACGTCAATATCCAGCAAACCCGACCCGTAGGGGCGACCGTCCACGGTCGCCCGCGGGCGGACCTAAAGGTCCGCCCCTACATTATCGCACGGGTGAACGCGGTCTCCCTCTCCCCGTGGGAGAGGGATTAAGGGTGAGGGCTACCTTATTAAAAAAACGGGCGGGTCGCCAGACCCGCCCCTACGTCAATATCCAGCAAACCCGACCCGTAGGGGCGACCGTCCACGGTCGCCCGCGGCGGGGACCTAAGTCCCCGCCCTACGTCATCGCAAATGCGAGGCGCTGGCCGGCGTGAGGGCTGCCTCATAAAAAACCCATCACCAAAGGCGAAAATCCGGCCCGGACGACGGGCTTTTCTTGACATCCGCGCCCGCCCTTTTCTATACTTGCCGTCCGCGCGCCGGGAAGGCCGGCGATTCACCGGGCCCCAGGAGAGCACTTAAAACATGGGCACCTTTCAGAAGAAGCTAGCCGACGTAGAGCGCGCCTGGCACGTGGTGGACGCCGCAGACGCACCTCTGGGCCGCGTGGCGACCCGCGTGGCCGGTCTTCTGCGCGGCAAGCACAAAACGTACTGGGCGCCGCACCTCGACGCCGGCGATTTCGTCGTCGTCGTCAACGCCGCCCGGGTGAAGCTCACCGGCCGCAAACTGGAACAGAAGTTCCACCGCCACCACTCGGGTTACCCCGGCGGGCTGAAGTCCACCCCCTACGCCGAGATAATGGAGCACCACCCCGACCTCGCCGTCCACTGGGCCGTGGCGGGAATGGTGCCCAAGAACCACCTCGGGCGGAAGATGCTCAAACGCCTGCGGGTCTACGCGGGACCCGAGCACAGGCACCAGGCACAAAAACCCGCGGCCTACACCCTCGAGGGTTGAGGAGCGTCATGATCGAAAAGAGCTCCATCTGGGCCACCGGCCGCCGCAAGACCGCCATCGCCCGGGTGCGCCTCGTGCCCGGCGAGGGCAGGATCCTGGTCAACCGGCGCGAGATGGAGGACCACTTCCCCCGGGAGGTGTGGCGCAAGAGAGTCCGGCACCCCCTCGAGGCGTCCAACGCCGCCGACCGCTTCGACGTGCACGCCACCCTCACCGGCGGCGGCCTCACCGGCCAGGCGGACGCCCTGAGCCTGGGCATCGCCCGGGCCCTGGAGAAGTACGACCCCGAGCTCCGGCACACCCTGAAGGAGGCCGGGCTCCTCCGGCGCGACGCCCGGATCAAGGAGCGCAAGAAGTACGGCCAGCGCGGCGCCCGCGCCCGCTTCCAGTTCTCCAAGAGATAAACCGCGTCCACCCGGACGCAAACCGCGTCCACCCGGACGCAAACCGGCCCCCACGGGCCAATACGCACGCCTTCCACACACTCGTTGCCCCCGGCGCACAACGCGCGCCGAGCGGGTCCGGAAGGCGGAGGATGAAACGAGGAACCATGCCCGAATTCTCCATGCGAGCCATGCTGGAGGCCGGCATCCACTTCGGCCACCAGACCCGCCGTTGGAACCCCAAGATGAAGCCCTACATCTACGGGGAACGCAACGGCATCTATATAATTGACCTGCAGAAGTCGGTGCAGCTCCTGCGCAAGGCGTGCGACTTCGTCACCCAGACCGCGGCGCGGGGCGGGAGGATAATCTTCGTCGGCACCAAGCGCCAGGCCCAGGCCATCGTGGCCCGGGAGGCCGAGCGAGCCGGCATGTTCTACGTCACAAAGCGCTGGCTCGGCGGCACCCTGACCAACTTCCAGACCATCAAGGGCAGCCTGGAACGCCTGGACAAGCTGGAGCACCTTCTCGGCTCCGAGAGCTTCGAGGGCCTCTCGAAGAAGGAGCGTACCATGCTCACCAAAAAGCACGGGAAGCTCTCCGCGCTCCTGGTGGGCATCCGGGGGATGAAAAGCCCGCCCCAGGCGCTCTTCGTGGTGGACCCCAAGCGCGAGCACATCGCCGTCAAGGAGGCCAACACCCTGGGGATTCCCATCGTCGCCATCGCCGACACCAACGCGGACCCCGACGAGCTGACCTACCTCATCCCCGGCAACGACGACGCCATCCGGGGCATCCAGCTCATCAGCCGGGCCATCTCCGACGCCGTCATCGAGGGCGGCGCCATCGCCACCGGCGGCCGGATCGTCAACGAGATGCCCGTCGCCTGACCCGCTTAAAAAAACCAGCGAGGCATTCGAGGTAATCATGGCAGAAATTTCCGCCAAAGAGGTCATGGCGCTGCGGCAGAAGACCGGCGCCGGCATCGTGGACTGCAAAAAGGCCCTGGTGGAATCCGGCGGCGACGAGGCGAAGGCGGTCGAGCACCTGCGGGTCAAGGGTCTGGCCACCGCCGACAAGAAGTCCGGCCGCTGCGCCGACGAGGGGCTCATCCACACCTACGTCCACGCCGGCGCCAAGCTGGGCGTCATGCTCGAGCTGCGCTGCGAGACGGACTTCGTGGCCCGCACCGACGATTTCAAGGCCCTGGCCAAGGACCTCTGCATGCAGGTGGCCGCCATGGCGCCCCTGGCCGTGGACACCGACGGTTTCGCCCCCGAGGTGCTGGAGGCCGAGCGCCGCGTCTACGCCGAGCAGGCCGCCGAGTCCGGCAAGCCGCCCCAGGTCGTGGAGAAAATCGTCGAGGGCAAGATGCAGAAATTCCTGAAAGAAAACGCCCTGCTGAACCAGCTCTTCATCAAGAACCAGCCGGAAGAGAAGGACCGGACGGTGGCGGACTACATCAAACAGCACGTGGCCAAGCTGGGCGAGAACATCCAGGTGACGCGCTTCGTCCGTTTCCAACTGGGCGAGGAGTCCTAGGCTTGAATCCCAGACGGGTTATCGTGAAGCTCTCCGGCGAGCGGCTGGGCGGCCGCGGACCGGGGGGCTTTTCACCCCTGGAGGCGGGATCGCTCGCCCGGGCGGTGGAAGACCTCGCGGGACTCAAGGGCGCGGGGTACGGGGTCGGGGTCGTGTGCGGGGCGGGGAATCTCCTGCGCGGGCGCGACTCCGCATTCTCCGACCGCGTCGCCGCCGACACCGCCGGGATGCTGGCCACGGTGATAAACGCCCTGGCGCTCTCCGACGCGCTGGGCGCGGCCGGGGTCAAGGCCCGGGCCTACACGGTCATCCCCCTGCCGGGCCACGTGGCCGTGTACCGCCCCGAGGCGGTGCGGGAGTTTTTGGATTCCGGCGGCATCGGCGTCTTCGGCGGGGGAACCGGCGCGCCCTTCGTCACCACGGACACCGCCGCGGCCCTGCGCGCTCTGGAGCTCGGCGCCGGAACAATCCTGAAGGCCACACAGGTGGACGGCGTCTACTCCGCCGACCCCAAGACCGACCCCTCGGCGAAACGCTTCGATCGGCTGACCTACGACGAGGTCCTCGACCGGCGCCTCGGGGTGATGGACCTGGCCGCGGTGGAGCTCTGCCGCCGGGGCGGGATCGAGATTTTAGTCTTCTCCGGCGAGGCGGCGGGCGGACCGCTACGCGCAATCACCGAACCGGGCTTCGCCACCGTCATTTGCCGTGAAAGGAATTAAAATGGCTAGAAAGGACTATTACCACGTAAGTAACGCTCCCAAACCAAATTCAATTGTTCCTGCTGCTTCGGCTGTTGTTATCAATGACAAAGGGCAAATATTGCTACACAGGAGGAAAGACAACAACTTTTGGTCTCTTCTCGGCGGAGCGATGATCCCTGGTGAATCCATCTCTGAAACAGCAATCCGTGAAGTTTATGAAGAAAGCAATATTCGCATAAAGGTTGATAAACTTATCGGTGTTTATTCAGATCCACAACATATAATAGAATATAGTGATGGAGAAATACGACAACAATTTTCACTTTGTTTTCTTTGTTCAGTTGTTAGCGGGGAAATAAAAATCAGTAAAGAATCACTCGAAGTAAAGTTCTTTGATTTATCTGAATTAAATAACATTAATCTTCACCCAGCTCAAATCATACGGATTAGTGATTATCAAAAAAACTCTGAGAAAACCTTTTATTAAAAATAATGGTAAAGCCAACCTCAACAACATGGATACTAGTTATTCACGTATTGCTAGCTGTTGTTGGTATCCTTTTTGTTGTATCCTCAATTACTAACCTATTTGAGCCAGGGTGGAATAATTTTTTATTTGCCTTTGGTGTATCATTAATGTCTGCTACTTTAATATCTGGAACCTTCAGAGTAACAATGCCTGATACATATATTGAAATAAAAAAACAATTAGCAATTGCAAACAAGCTAATTCGAAGCTCACAAAAAACTGGATTAATCGCAATCTGGAATGAACGAGACAATGATGAAAGTAATTTATTGTGGAAGACAATGTTTAAAAATGCAAATAGTCAGATTGATCTGATGGCATATGCAATGCATCATTTATCTTTTCAGCCATGGTTCATTGAAATACTAAATGAAAAAATCGCAAAAATGGTGCAAATCAGAATATTACTTGGTAACCCAATTGTCATCGAGGATGAATTTGATTTTATTAAATCAAGAAACAATGAGGAAGGGAAAGTTGGGAGTATCAAGGAAAGAATAGTAACTATGTTAGAACAGCTAGAACCATTATACGTCCCAAGAAATAACAAATTCTACGTAAAACTTCATAACACTACTCTTTACAACAGCATATATCGTTTCGACGACAATATGCTAATAACCCCACATTTGTACGGCATGGTTGGTTCAAGTGCTCCCTTATTACACATAATAAAGAATAATGAAAATAGTCTTTTCGAAAAATATACTAAATGTTTCGAGGCTGTGTGGAATCTTGATAACACGGTATCTTTTGCCGATTATATAAACAAGAAACGGAATCTTTAGGAGAGCGCTATGACTGAGCCACACCTTATAGAGACACAAAAAAACATGGTGAAGGCCGTTGAAGCGACCAAGCGCGACCTGCGCGCCATCCGCACCGGACGCGCCAACCCCGCCATCCTGGACTCCATCCGCGTGGACTACTACGGCACCCAGACCCCCCTGAACCAGATGGCCACCATCGGCGTCCCCGAGCCGCGCATGGTCGTCGTCCAGCCCTGGGACAGGACCGCCGTGGAGGCCATCGTCAAGGCCATCCAGTCGTCGGACCTCGGCATCACCCCGTCCTCCGACGGCGTGGTCATCCGCCTGCCCTTCCCGCCGCTGACCGAGGACCGGCGCAAGGAGCTGGCGAAGGTGGCCCACCGCCTGGCCGAGGAGGGCAAGGTCTCCATCCGCAACGTCCGCCGCGACGCCAACGAGATGCTCAAGAACGCCGAGAAGAAGAGCGACATCAGCGAGGACGAGCGCGACCGGCTCGTGGACGTGGTCCAGAAGATGACCGACGAGCAGTCGGCCAAGATCGACTCCCTCCTGGAGGAGAAAATAGCCGACATCTCGGAGGTTTAGGCGGCATCGAAGCGGTTTCCCCTCCCCCCTCTGGGGGGAAGCGCGCTTACGGGTTAGGGAGAGGGGTGGGTCGACCTAAACGGCGCGCCGTCGGTCGGCCCCTACGTCATCGCCAGCGGCGGGGTTAGGAAACCCCGCCCTACATTTACGGTCGTAGGGAA
>DATKYS010000064.1 GCA_035528375.1 bacterium | reverse complement strand
GCTGGGCTCCAAGTACATCCTGTCCGTGCGCGGGGTGGACGTGTCGGACGCCAGGGTCGTCCTGAACGAGACGGCGGAGCACACCGGGGCGGTGGAGGAGCTCTCCGAGGTGGTCAACCGCCTGGCGCGCAAGGTGGCGGGCCAGGCTGGCGGCATGTGACGGGATTCGGAGGGGTCGCGGGGCCGGGCGTTTTTCTCTCCTAATCGGCCCGCGAAGGCGGGGGTTCCGCCGGGGGGCGTCATCTGGTAGCATTGAAGTTCCGGTCGGCCGCCCGACGGTGGATGCGAGAATACGACGGTTTCTATCCCCCCAAAAACGCGTTGGTCAGAGGCCTGTTCGTCAACTGAATGATCAACGAGCCCGGGGAGGGTGATTAAATGCGAAAAGCATTCCTGCGCGCGGCGTGTACGGCGACGCTCTACGTGTTCCTGGTGACCTCCTGCGCCACGCAGTACCAGAGGATAACGGGCTTCGTGCCGACGGCGAAGCCGGGCGCGGCGGCCTCCTCCGGCACCCTGCGGGTCGAGCCGCTCATCGTCACCGGCCCGACCAAGTACGCCCGGGACATGGGCGAAATCATCACACAGCCGCCGCCACACGTGGAAAATCTCGAGGAGTACCTGACCCAGGCCACGGCGGATTACCTGGGAGCCGGCCGCCTCTTCGGCGGGGTGTCCGCCGAGGGAGAAGCCGACTACGTTCTCACGGGCAACCTGTCCAGCTTTTATCTGGCGGTCCGCACGCCGACGGGCTGGATAATCCTGGCCATCGCCGGTTCCGCCGCCTTCGTCGTCGGGATAGGGGCTTTTGGCATCTACGTCATCGCCAACATCGCCACATGTTCCGAGATCGGTTTCCCGGCCTGGATCTGGTGGACCATGGGCGGGGGAGCCGCAGCTACCGCGGCGGGCACCATCGGCGGTTTCGCGAGCGAGTATCTGGCCGGCGAGATGGTGATAGACTACGCGCTCACCGACGGCGGAGGGCGGACGGTCATGAGCGGCACATATACCGGCTACGCCGAGGACGCGGACCTGGAGGCGTACAACCGGGTCGTCTCCGCAGCGACCAACGACTGCCTGGGCAAACTGGCGACGGACCTCGCCGCGGCCCTGGCGCCTTAAAATCACACGCCCCGAGGGGCGTCTTCGAGCGGTCAACGAACATGCCAGCCATCAAAGAACGCGACCTGAAGAAAATCCAGCGGACCCTGGACCGCATCTTCGACATGAAGGAGCCACCGGTGGCGCGGACCAGGCTCCTGTCCACCGGCATGGAGCTCTACAACCGCCTCCACTCCGAGGGGCGGGACCTCGCCTCGGACAAGGGTTGCATCGCCTGCGGCAACTGCGTGGATTCCTGCCCCGTACTGCGGCGAGAGCCGGAGAGGCTGGAGCGGACGGCCCAGCGCACCTCCATGGCGCTGGAGTCCATCGTGGGCGAGGACTGCGAGCAGTGCTACTCCTGCGCCCTGGCCTGCCCCCAGACCGACCTGGACATCAAGCAGTACATCGTGGACAAACGGGTGGTGGAGACCCTGCCTAAGAGCAAAACCCTCAACCAGTTGGATCGCTACTTCGCCGCGCTCATCGGGCTCCTGTTCGGCATCCTTCTGGGCATCCTCATCGCCTGGTAGGCCGGGTTTTCCCTAGCCGGGACCGCTTTCGTTATCAACCGCAATTAAACCTGGAGCAAGAGTCATGGGTGAAGAGGGCAAAGCGAAGATGATAGACATCTACATCATGGGCAAGAAGTACCAGGTGCCCGAGACGCTGACCATCCTCAAGGCGATAGAGTATTCCGGCTACCAGTTCATTCGGGGCTGCGGCTGCCGCGGGGGCATCTGCGGCGCCTGCGGGACGGTGTACCGCACCGCCGGCGACTACAAGCTCAAGAGCGGCCTCGCCTGCCAGACCGTGGTCGAGCCGGAGATGTACCTGGCCCAGATTCCCTTCTACCCGGCCAACAAGGCGACCTACGACATCGAGAAGCTGGAGCCCACGGCGGAGGCCCTCATCGAGCACTACCCCGAGCTCTTGCGCTGCATGGGGTGCAACGCCTGCTCGAAGGTCTGCCCCCAGGACCTGGAGGTGATGGAGTACATGTCGGCGGCGATGAAGGGCGACCTGGAGCGGGTGGCCGAGCTCTCCTTCGAGTGCCTGATGTGCGGTCTTTGCGCCAGCCGCTGCCCCGGCGAGAACGTGCAGTACAACATCGGCATCCTCGCCCGGCGCCTCTACGCGCGCCATCTGCGTCCCCTGGCCCCCGACCTCGCGGCGCGGGTCGAGGAGATAAAAAACGGCAAGTACGACGAGGAGCTCGAGCGACTGATCAACGCCGACGACGCGGAGATCGAGCGACTCTACAAGGAGACACAGGCCGACCGTGAGCCGAACTGATCGTCCATCGCAAAAGGCATGGGATCAGCCCCCAGGTGAAGGTGTGCGCCACTCTACCCGAGATTCAACGCCATGAGGAGTTTTGATGGGTTACACGCCCGAGCTTAAGGAGCTCATCGAGAAGGTTGCGGCCACGAGGCCGAAACGTATAGCCATGCGCTTAACGCCCAAACGCATCGTCGCCTACCGGGAGGAAAAAGGGCCCTTCCACGACATCCGCGAACTGACCCGCGTACTCGGCGTTGACGCGGAAATCTACGAGGCCATTAGAGGCCAGGTGTCCCTCACCGACGAGCCGGGCAAGACCAACATCAACACCGCGGACGCCCAGGAGCTGGCCAAGCTGGACGGTATCGGCTACTTCAAGCCCATGACCATGGAGGAGAGGGACCGCATCCTGAAGAAATTTCACCCGGACTACAAGGACACCGGGATGCGCGAACTCAAGGTGGGGCCGAACAGTGGCGAGCGTGTACCCGACGAGTTCGCCGACCTCATCGAGGCCCACTCCATCCTGGCCGACACCCAGGTGGACCTCGAACGGGTGCACCGCAGCGTGGACGTGCTGGTTATCGGAGCCGGGGGCGCCGGAGCCGCGGCAGCCCTCATAGCCCAGGAGGAGGGAGCCAAGGTCCTCTTGGTAACCAAGCTCCGCCACGGCGACTCCAACACGGTCATGGCCGAAGGCGGCATCCAGGCGGCGGACAAGCCCCAGGATAACCCGGTCATCCATTTCCTCGACGTCGTCGGCGGGGGCCACTTCTCCAACGACCGGGAGCTGGTCGCCGCGCTCACCAACGACGCGCCCCTGGTCATCGAGTGGCTCGAAAGGCTGGGCGTCATGTTCGGGAAGGACGCCGAGGGAGTCATGTACACCCTCCACGGCGGCGGCACCAGCCGCAAGCGCATGCACTCGGCCGGCGACATGACCGGCGCCGAGATCATGCGCACGCTCCGCGACGAGATACGCAACCGCCCGGAAATAGAGGTCATCGAGTTCTCCCCGGCGGTCGAGTTGATCCTGGACGACGAGGATCGTTGCTCCGGGGCGGTGCTCAAGAACATGGAGACGGGCGAGTACCTGGTGGTGCGGGCCGTGTCAACCATCCTGGCCACCGGCGGCCTCGGCCGGCTGCACATCCAGGGATTCCCCACCACCAACCACTACGGCGCCACCGCCGACGGGCTGATTCTCGGCTACCGGGCCGGGGTGAAGCTGCGCTTCATGGACTCCATCCAATACCATCCCACCGGGGCGGCGTATCCGGAGCAGAACATAGGGCTCCTAATCACGGAGAAGGTCCGCGGTCTGGGCGCCGAGCCGGTCAACCGGGACGGCGAGGACTTCGTCTTCCCCAGCGAGCCCCGCGACGTGGAATCATCGGCCATCATGCGCGAGTGTCTGGAGCGCGGCAAGGGCATCCTGACCCCCACCGGCCGTCAAGGCGTCTGGCTCGACTCGCCCATGATTGAGATCATCCAGGGGGAGGGCACCATCCAGCGCGAGCTCCCGGCCAAGTACAAGCAGTTCATGCGGCACGGGATAGACATCTCCAAGGAGCCGATGCTGGTGTACCCGACTCTGCACTACCAGAACGGCGGGCTGGCGATAAAGCCCGACACCTCGACGGAGGTCCCGGGGCTCTTCGCCGCCGGCGAGGTCGCCGGTGGGATACACGGGCGCAACCGGTTGATGGGCAACAGCCTGTTGGACATCACCGTCTTCGGGCGTCGCGCAGGGGTATCCGCGGCCAAATACGCCCGCGGCGCCAAGGTGGGCGAGCTCACCCTCGGGCATGTGGAGAAGTACGAACGGGAGTTGAAGGAGGCCGGCGTCGAGACCGACCGCCGGAGCCCCATGCTCCTGCCCGATTACCGGTACAAGGCGGGCTAGCCCCCGAGCGGCGGTTTTACAAGGATGAAACGACTCCCCGTCTACATTCTGATTCTGACCGCGGTCTCGGGCCACGCCCTGGACCTGGACCTGACGTGGAACCCCGAGACGAACCAGAACGTCATCGGCGTCGTGGACGACTCCGGGGTTTTTCACCACCGCTACGGCAGCGATCAGGAGCTCGAGCTGGCCGGTCTCGCGGAGGGGGATGCATCGGGGGAACGTGGCGAGGTCCTGCGGTGGGACCCCGCGGGCGGGTACTACGTCCAGGGGAAGCGGTGGAGTTGGGTCATCTCGGGGGACCCGTGCCCCGGCGACGGTCCGTACGAGCTCCTGCTGCACTGGGATCCGCAGACCGGCGGCTTGAATTTTTTCGTCCTGGACGGGGCGGGGCAGCTCTACGCTATTACTAAAGTGAGCTGGAACCCGAAGGGCGAACCGGTCCCGGGGCCGCCGCCCTACTATTTATCATCCGCCCAGGACCCGAAGGTGGCCGGAGTATTCCCCATCGTCCTGGACGGCGAAGGCCAAGTGTGGTTCTACAACTTCTACAACTACCCCCAGCCGGACTGGGAGCTGCTCCCCGATATGATGCATCGGGCGTACACCGGCGCCGCCCCCACCGATTTCCTGGCCCTGACAGGCCAGGACGTCACCGCCCTCGGGAAGACGGGCCTCTACGTGGTAGACGAAACGGGCCTCGTCAGCCGGAGCACCGAGACAGGCTGGGAGGAGTTCGCCCGAATCCCCGGCGGCGAGGCGCCCTACAGACTGGACGGCTTCGTGCAATCGGTCGAGGGCGGGGCCAAAGCCTTCCTCCCGGTCCTGGACAGCGCCGGCCAGCTGTTCCTTGCCCGGGATGACTTGTTCGTTGAGTACGGCGAGCCGATCGGAGGCACGCCCCCCCTTGACCTGGCCGTGTACTGGGTAGTGGACTGCGGCACGTACAGGGTTTTCGCCGTGGACTCCAACGGATCTCTCTTTCTCCTGAAGACCGACGGAGAATGGGTGACGCTCTGCAATTCCTTCTGACGAGGTAAACGGGACCTTGCGTACAATGAAAACCATTCTCTTGCTGACGGTGGTCCTCGCGGTGCCGGTTTTTTCCGCGAGGTTAAGCGCCGTCTACATCCCCGACTCCGACACCGACGTCATCTTCGCCCTGAACGACGCCGGGCAGCTCTACCAGGGGAAGACCGAGGGCTGGGGCGCGGTGAACACCCCCTGCCCGGGCGACGGTCCCCGCGACCTATTGGTGCTGAACCGGACCGACGTCCCCGGAATGGTCAACATCTTCGTCCTGGACTCCGCGGGCCAACTCTACGAAGTCAACGGCGACGAGTGGCGGATCGAGGGGGACGCCCTCCCCGGGGAAAGCCCCTATAGCCTCGGGGGTTACGCGGACGCCGACGGCGCGGTGGAGCTCTATGCCCTCGACTCGGGGGGCCGGCTCTGGCGGTACGGTGACGCCTGGGAGGTCTTCGCAACCCCCATCATCGGAACGCCACCCTATGACCTGGACGTCCTGCACTACGCCCCGACCGGCGTCACCCTCTTTTTGGCCGTGGATGCCATAGGCGCTCTCTATACGCGCTTCGAGGAGAACTGGGAAATCCACGCGGTAACGCACGACACCGTGGCCGCCCCGTATTCCGTGACCGGTTTCTACGAACCGACGTCCCTGAACGTCTTCGTCATGGTCATGGACGGCGAGGGACAGGTTCGCTCCGACGAGGGGGGCGGCTACGTCACCCTGGGGGAACCCTTCCCCGGTGATCCGCCCTTCGAGGTAGCGTCCCTGGTCCACGAGGGCGAGGACCGCTACTACATCGCGGCGCTGGACGGGACTGGCGGGTTACGCGTGATGCGCGAGAACGGCGGCTGGGAAACGTACTTAGACTCCTTCTAGGGTATCATGTCCGAAGCCACCCGTGAGAAGATAGGCGAGAGCCGATGGCTGAAGTGGCTCGACGAGCGTTTCCGCATGAAGCGCTGGGTCGTCGAGGCCATGAAGAAGCCGGTCCACCCCTGGGCCCGGAAGTGGTACTACTGCCTCGGCGGGCTGACCCTGGTCACCTTCCTGGTCCTGGTGGTCACCGGGCTCATCCTCCTCCAGCACTACCGGCCCACGCCCGCGGGGGCGGCGGAGTCCATCGGCTATATAATGAACGACGTGTGGCTGGGCTGGCTCGTCCGGGGCATCCATCACTGGGCCGCCAACGTGATGATGGTTTTGATCGTGGCCCACATGGTGCGCGTCTTCCTCACCGGAGCCTACAAGAAGCCGCGCGAGTTGAACTGGATCGCCGGCGTGCTGCTCCTGGTCACCACCGTCGGGTTCTACGTCTCCGGTTTCGTCCTCCCCTGGGACCAGCGGAGCTTTGAAATCGCCTCCGCCATCGTCGGGGCGCTCAAGCAGATACCCCTCGTCGGCGACCTCCTCGCCGGAATCGTCACCAGCGTGACGCCGGTGGGCGGCGAGGCTCTGGGGTTCTTCTTCGACAACCACGTGATCGTGCTGCCCCTGGTGATATTCATTTTACTCCTGTTCCACTTCGTGATGATCCGGCGCCAGGGCATCGCCGAACCGCTGTAATCCGATGGCGAAACCACCCTCAAAGCTTATCAAACGCAAGGAGAAGGAGCCGCCCAAGGACAAGCCCTTCTTCCCCGAATTCGCCATGTTCGAGCTCCTGGTGGGGCTCATCCTGGTGGTCCTCCTGGTCGTCGCCGCTCTAATTTGGCCCGGGGTCGCCGGACCCGCGGCCGATCCGTCGGGGGGCGGCGAGCCCGAAAGCTTCATCTTCCACGAATTCAACGCCCTTCCCGACTGGCTGGTGGCCGTCGGCATCGGCCTCGCCACGGGCTTCGTCATACTGCTGTTCTTCATCCCCCGCCTGGACCCGGGCGACCGCCGGACGGTCAAGGCGAAGCGGGTGACGGCCGTCCTCGGCGGCCTGTTCATCCTGGGCTGGCTCGGCCTCTACGCGGCCTACGGTTTCTTCGCCGTCCCCCAGGGCTCCAACAACACGCCGGGAGCCGAGTGGGGACTCTGCTACCGTTGCCACGGCCACTGGGAGGGTCCGCGGAATCCGGTGGGCATCGCCGCCCGGGGGGCGGTGCTCGATGAGAACTGCATGACGTGCCACCTGGACGACCCCCGGCTGGTGAACTACTTCTGGCACGCCGAGGAGCGGGTCACCGCCGAGGGCGAGGCGACTCCCGCCGGCCTCTTCCCCGGCGCCCACCGCTGCTCCGACTGCCACAACCCCCACGCGCCGAAAGGCCGGCCGGTGACGCCGGGGGATACGCGCATGGACAAGATGCGCGCCGGCGGCAACCACTATGTCTTCGGCTACCGGCGGACCCCGTCGGACGAAGCGCACCCCTCACTGCCGGTGAGCACCTGCTTCCGTTGCCACGAGTTCGGCTTCCAACGCGGCGGAGCCCTCGAGGTTTTACTCGAATACCCCGACATGCGGCTGGTGGGCGAGCATCCACCGCTGGGCGGCCGGGGGTGCCTGGCGTGCCACGATGAGCTGACCGAGACCGGGGCGGGCGGGATCAACTGCCTCTTCACCGCGGCGGACGGCGACGTACACGGCCTCTACGGCGTCCAGGGCTCGGACTGCACGGCGTGCCATACGGTGACGACCCCCGGGGAATAGGTCAATCCGCCGTCCGAATCACAACCTCGGGGCTCCTCGACGAGCCCCTTCTGACATGACCGAAAAGAGGAAACCCAGGCGCCTCAAGGGCGCGAATCTCCGGCAGCGGACGAGGCGCTGGCTCCGGCTCCAGTACCTCCGCTTCCTGCGTTCCGACGCCTCGCCCCACAAGGCGGCCATCGGGCTGGCCGTGGGCGTCTTCATCGGCATCTTCCCCACCTTCGGCCTGGGGGCGCTCCTGGCCCTCGGCTTGGCCTTTCTCTTCCGCTTCTCCAAGGTGTCCGCCGTCGTCGGCTCGGCCATCATGAACCCCGTCACCTCCCCCTTCTTCTGGGGCCTGTCCTTCACCCTGGGCTCCTGGTTCACCGGGGCGGAGGTGGGCGGTCTGGCGCAGATGCTCGACGAGGGGAAAATTTGGACCGCCGCCGGCGACGTCGTCTGGACCTACCTGGCCGGCAACACCGTCCTGGCCGTCGGGCTGGCCCTGGTATTCTACTTCCTGGGGTATAAGGCGGTCGGGGCGTACCTAAAGAAGCGCGCGCTCCGCCGTCCATCGAGCCTCCCCGACCCCGCCCCCCGGTGACTCCAATCCCCGTCGGTTGCCTATCCCGCGGCCCTGGGGTATAATTCAGGCGCAACACCGGCTCCGGCTCAGTCTTGGGGCGGAGTAACTTCGAGTGCCGGGGTCCGCCCCGGCGCGAAACCAACCCCCGAGAACGACCGTGCGGACGACGACTCTGGATTTGGACCTGAACGGCCGCTACGCCGAGCTCTGCGGACCCGCCGACGCCAACCTGCGCCTGCTGGAGGAGCTCACCGGCGTGCGCCTGGTCCTGCGGGACGACCGGGCCACCCTGAGCGGCGACGAGGAGGCGGTGGCGGCCGCCGGAGACCTGCTGACCCACCTCGCGCTGGCGGCGGCCAGGGGCCACACCGTGACCGAGGTAGAAATCCGGGCGGCGGTGGCCAACCTCGAAGAACCGGTCCACCGGCGGCAGGGCTTCGACGAGGTCGTGGGCACCGACATCCCCGTGGGCGCCCGCAGGATAGTCAAGCCGCGCACCGCCGGGCAGAAGCGTTTGATAGAGGCGCTCTTCGCCCACGACATCACCCTGGCCATCGGTCCGGCGGGTACGGGGAAAACCTACCTCTCCGTGGCGACGGGGCTCTCCTACCTCCACCGCGGTGCGGTCAGCCGCCTGGTGCTGGCCCGTCCGGCGGTCGAGGCCGGGGAGAGCCTGGGCTACCTGCCCGGGGCGCCCGAGGAGAAAATCGCGCCCTACCTGAGGCCGCTCTACGACGCCCTCTACGCCATGCTACGGGGCGAGCGCATCCGCAACCTCATCGAGCACGGAGTGATCGAGATAGTTCCCCTGGCCTACATGCGCGGTCGCACCCTGGACAACGCCTACGTCATCCTCGACGAGGCGCAGAACTGCACCCAACCCCAGATGAAGATGTTCCTCACCCGCCTGGGGCAGAGCAGCCGGGCGGCGGTGGTGGGGGACATCACCCAGATTGACCTCCCCGACCCGGCGGCGAGCGGGTTGGTCCTGGCCCAGAAAATCCTCGCCGGGATAGACGGCATCGCCTTCGTATACCTGACCAAGGCCGACATCGTCCGCCACGGCCTCGTGGCCCGCATCGTCGAGGCCTACGAGCACTTCGAGAACGAGCCTACGGGATGAGCCGGGAAAATAAAATCCAGCCCCTTCGCCTCTCCGGGCCCGACGTTTTCAAGCGGCTCGTCATCGGCGTCGGGATCATCACGGTCCTCGCCGTGATAACCTTCCCCTCAAAGACCCTCTACTCCTTCGATCTCCAGGTGGGCGACGTGGCGTCCGAGGACGTCATCAGCCCGATCAAATACCCCGTGCTGAAAACCCCGGAGGAGCTCGAAGGCGAGCTCGCCATAAAACGCGCCTCGGTGCGCTCGGCTTACGTTTACTCCGAGGACGAGCTTCAGGGGAGCTGGCGCGAGTTCGCCAACCTCATTGACGACCTCAAACAGGCATTCGAGGAGCCGGGGGGGGCGGAGGCGCAGGGTTACAAAGATCTGGCGATGAGTCTGGAGGGGCGCTATCGCCTCTCCATCTCCACCGAGCTCTTGAGAAGGCTGGACAGGAACGACGAGCTCTTCGACGAGCTAGCCAACCTCCCCCTTAGCCTGCAGGACACGTTCAAGGGGGGGGTAATCGCCGATCGGAAACGGCTCTCCGAGGCGGACATCGCCAACGGCATTCTCCTGCGCTACCCCGGCGACGAGCTCTACTACGGGTTGAACTACTCACAGATCGCCGATCTCGAAACGGTCCGGGGGGAGACAACGGACCTCTTGGAGCCCCAGCTTAATTCGCCCGAGCTGACCGAGGAGCTCGTGACGCTCGCTGTGGGCTTTTGTCGCCCGACCATCTACCTCGATGAGGAGGCGACCCGGGAACGCCTGGAAGCGGCCGAGGCATCGGTGGACCGCGTCGCCTTCTGGGTGAGCGAGAACGAGCGAATCGCCACGGACCACGAGGTCGTCACCCCGGAGGTGTACCGCAAGCTGGAGGCCCTGGAGGCCTTCCGCACCAGCCAGGGCATCGTTTACGTCACGCTGGGGCGGGCGGCGATAATAGCCGTGTTCCTCTTCATCTTCGGCTTCTTCCTCTACAAGTACCGCCGGGAAACCTTTTCGGACACGCGGTCCTGGATACTCATCGGCCTGGTTTTAATCCTGACCGTCGGTCTGTCCCAGGCGCTGGTCACGGCCTTCTTCCAGCGGGTGCCCCAGATCGGATACCTCCTGCCCGCCGCCCTGGCCGGGGTGCTCCTGGCCACCCTCCTGGACGTCTCCATCGCCGTCGTCGGCGTGCTGGTCACGAGCGTGCTTCTGGGGCTCTTGACCGGCTTCGAGGTCCGCTACCTCTTCGTCTTTCTGACCGGCGGGCTGGCGGCGGTTCTTTCGGCCAGCACACTACGGCACCGGAGCTCGCTCTACTGGATTTCCCTCAAGGTGGCCGGGGCCAAGTTATTGATCATCGCCGCCATCGGCCTCTCCGTCTCCGACACCTGGTCCGCCACCCTCTCCAACGCCGTTCTGGGCACCGTGGGGGCCATCATCGGCGTTTTCCTGGCCAGCCTCGTCCTGCCACTCTTCGAGAACCTCTTCCACGTCACCACGCCGGTCAAGCTCCTCGAGCTCTCCGACCTGAACCAGCCCATCCTGGCGCGGCTGAAACAGGAGGCGCCGGGCACCTTCTACCACAGCCTGAACGTGGGCATACTGGCCGAGGCGGCGGCGGGGGCCGTCGGAGCCAACGCCCTGTTGGCCCGCGTGGGGGCCTACTACCACGACATCGGCAAGCTGACCAAACCGGAGTACTTCTCCGAGAACAACCCCGAGCAGGCGTCCAAGCACGAGAACCTCTCGCCCTCGATGAGCACCCTGGTCATCAAGAGCCACGTCAAGGAGGGGATCGAGCTGGCGAAGCGGCACCGGCTCCCCCGGGGCATCGTGGACTTCGTCGAGCAGCACCACGGGACCGGCCTCATCAGCTTCTTCTACCAGCAGGCGCTCCGCCTGGACGAGCACAAGAGCCTCGACAAGGACGACTTCCGCTACCCGGGTCCCCTGGCCCAGTCCAAGGAGACGGCCATCGTCATGCTGGCCGACGCCGTGGAGAGCGCCAGCCGCACCCTGTCGAACACGAGCGTATCCGCCATCCGCCTCCTGGTGCGCAACGTCGTGAACTCGCGGTTCATGGACGGTCAACTGGCCGAGTGCGACCTCACCCTGGCCGACCTCTCGACCATCAGCGATTCCTTCGCCAGCACCCTCACCGGCATACTCCACTCCCGGGTGGAGTACCCGGAGGATATTCCGACTAAGGACGCCGACGACGAGGAAGAGGACAAAGATTCCGAAGAAGAAGAGGTTTGAGAGGACCGCGCGGCAGCGGATTAAAAGTGGAACGCCGATCCCGCGCCTGAAGAACAACCGACCGGGGGAACGCGGTTGAGCCGGAACTACGAAGTCCTGATACACGACCACCAAAAGGTGGTCTGGATAGACCCCGAGCTGCCCCGGCGGGCGGCGGTGCTGACGCTCACCCTCGAGGAGGCGCCGGAGCGCAGCATCGCCGTCGTGCTCTTCGACGACGTCCAGATGGCCCGGCTCAACGAGACCTACACCGGGACGGGCGAAACCACCGACGTGCTGGCCTTCGATCTGCAGCCAGGCGGCGGGGAGGATCCGCCCGGGGAGGAGCCGGAGCTCCTGGGAGACGTCTTCGTGAACGTGGAGGCCGCCGTGCGACAGGCCCGGGAGCAGGGCCACAGCCTGGGGCGTGAGCTGGCCATCCTCGTCGCCCACGGGGTGCTGCACCTGTTGGGATACTCGGACACCGATGTACGGGGGCGGGACGAGATGATGGCCAAGGCGGTGTTGACGGCCGACCACGAGTGGCTGTCCGCCTATACGAAGAGGGTTTGAGGATTGCCGATGCCCCGGTAAAACGAAGCGAGGCGAGTTACGCCCCGGCATAAGGTAAAAGCGCCCGGTGGAATGACCAAAGGTACGATTGCGCCCGAGGGGAAGAAGCCAGAGCGGCGTCGGAGCACGATCGGGACAAAGCCCCGGATGTCCCAGTCCTTCAACAACGCCCTCGAGGGGATAATCTACACCCTCAAGACCGAGCGCAACATCCGCGTCCACTTCCTCGTCGGCGTCCTGGTCATCGCCGGGTCGCTGTTTTTGAACATAGACCGGAGCGACCTCGTCCTGCTCATCCTGTCGGTGGCTTTCGTCCTGGTGACGGAGCTCATCAACACGGCGGTGGAGAAGGCGCTGGACCTGATGACCACCACCTACCACCCCCTGGCCAAGCTGGTGAAGGACATCTCGGCGGGGGCGGTCTTCATCGCGGCCATCACGGCGATCATCGTCGGCTATCTGGTCCTGTTCAAGGATCTGAAGCCTCACATCTTCTCGGCCATCCGCGCCGTCAAGGGCAGCCCCGAGTACGTCACCCTGATCAGCTTCACCCTGGTGATAGTGCTGGTCATCCTGGGCAAGGTGCTGGTCGGTCGCGGGGCGCCGCTCCACGGGGGGATGCCCTCGGGCCACTCCGCGGTCAGCTTCGCCGTATTCGCCATCGTCACCCTGGTGACCGAGAACCCGCTGGTGTCGGTGCTCGTGTTCCTCCTGGCGCTCATTATTGCCGACGCCCGCATCCGTCGCGGCGTACACACCTGGAGAGAGATCGTGGCCGGGGCTCTTTTAGGCATCGGCATGGTCACCCTGAACTACTGGCTATTCCTGACTTAAACCAAAGCCTATCATGAAAATACGCCTATTGACAATCGCTCTCCTCGTCGCGGCCCTGTCCACGGTGGCCGCCGAGGCGGATGACTACGAGCTGCCGGCCAACGAGAGTGTGCTCTGGGGGTACGCCAACGAGCTCTTCGACCTCACCCGCGCCTACGGAATCGTGGCCGAGAAGACCGACGAGGAGATTCTGGCCCTCTTCCCCCGGACGAAGGACCTCCTGGAGCGCCTCAACGCCGACCTGTCCTTCTGGATCGCGGACTTGACCGACCGCGGGATTCTCGACACCCCCGGGGACGTCAACGCGGCGCTGAAAAACCTGATCTACGACATCTTCGATAAGGTGTCCACCACCATCGCCGTCTTCCTGGACGGACAGTACGAGCGGGGGGCGTATTTCATCGCCTCGCTGCGCCGCAACTGCGAATCGCTGACCGAGTACTTCCACTACCTGGGGTATTAAAGCCGCCCCGGCGGTTACAGCGGGCGAGGGCCCGTCCGCCCATCCACAAGGATTGCCCACCGGCGTGAAGCGGGCAGCCGCGATTTTATTGTTACACGCCCTCCTGACCTCGGCGACGGCCGGGACCGAGCCCGTCGTCGAGGGGAGGGGGCTCTGGATTCCCGCCTGGGAGCTCACCAGTCCCGCCGCCGTCCGCAGCGCAATCATCCAGGCCGCCGAGTACCGCTTCAACGCCGTCTTCGTCCAGGTGCGCTACCGCGGCGACGCCCTGTACATCCCCCACCGCTACACCTCCTACTACGCCAACCCCGAGCCGCGCTCCATCTATATGAAGGGCCGGCCCGAGGACTTCGACCCCCTGGCGCTGGCCGTGGAGGAGGGCCACGCCTGGGGCCTGTCGGTCCACGCCTGGGTCACCTGCTTCGAGGTCACCGGCGGCTTCGCCCCCAAGGACGAGAACCACGTGGTCAACCGCCATCCCGAGTGGGTCTCCTGCGACCGGTGGGGGAACCGGATGGGCGTCGGGCACCGGGCCTGGCTCGACCCGGGCATCCCCGAGGTGCGGGACTACACCGCCTCGGTGCTCCTGGACATCGTGTCCAACTACGAGGTGGACGGGCTGCACCTGGATTACGTGCGCTACGAGGGCCCGGACATGGGCTTCGCGCCCATCGCCGTCAGCGAGTACTGGGTGCGGACGGGGCTGAAAGCGAACCCGGAGGACGAGGAGTGGAATACCTGGCGGCGGGACAACGTCACCGACTTCGTGGACCGGGTGCAGCGCGAGGCGCGGGAGATAAACCCGGAAATAATCATCTCGGCTGCGGTGTTCGCCGACCGCGCCGGGGACGCCTACGACGGGGTGTGTCAGGACTGGGGCCGCTGGCTGGAGGAGGGCCTGATAGACCTGGCGCTCCCCATGTCCTACTCGCTCAACGCGGATAAAATCGGGCGGCAGACGGCGGACGCCGTGACGCACGCGGGCGACGGCCTGGTCTACACCGGCATCGCCCTGCGGAATTATAACGACGGGTCGAAGCCCCTGGACCCGGCCGTGGTGCGGTCGCACATCGAAGCCGTCCGGGCGGCGGGCGCGGACGGCGTGACGATTTTCAGCTACACGGATTTACGGGAGATGATTCTGGCCGGGATGACCCCCGACGACCTCTTCACCGCCCCCGCCGAGGAACCTAGCCCGGAGGAGTGGTAGCCCGGGCGCCGACGATTTTGGAAAAACCCGCCGGGTCGGTGTCGCCCTCGGTGTTGACGAGAAGGACCCGCGAAGTTGCGTCCAGGCCCAGGAATCCCCTGGGCTCTTCCAATTCCGGGGTGCGTAGAAGGGCGAAAAGCGCGGCCAGCCCCGCCGCCCCCGACTCGCCGGAGATGACACGCGGGTCGCCGTCCAACGGGAGGAAATAGGCCCGCATCGCCTCGCGGGCGTAATCGTCGGTCAAGGTGAGGAAGAGGTCCGTCCCGGCGGCGAGAATCGGCCAGGCCAAAAGCGACGGCGTGCCGCAGTTCAGCCCGGCCATGATGGTTTCCGCCCCCGGAAGGCTCACCCGCCGGCCGGCCCGCGCCGAGGCCAGGCAGCAGTCCGCCCCCACCGGTTCCACGCAGACGATTTTCGGCATCCGGTCGCCGTAGCGCCCGGCGAGGTAGGCGACCGCCGCCGCGGCCCAGCTCCCCACACCGGCCTGGAGGAAAACCGCGTTCACACCGGGCCCGCCGGGTGGGAATAATTCTTCCTCCAGCTCGCGGAACATCGTGACGTAACCGGCCATGATGCGGGCCGGTATCTCGACATAAAGCTCCCAGGCGGTGTCCTGGACGAGGACCCAGCCGCGCTTTTCCGCTTCGCGGGCGGCGGTGCGCACCGTGGCGTCGTAGTCGCCGTCCACGACCGTCACCCGGGCGCCAAAATCCACGATGCGCCGGACGCGGGCCGGAACGGTCCCCCGCGGCATGAAGACCTCGGCCTTTTGATCGAACAGCCGCGCCGACCACGCCACCGCCATGCCGTGGTTCCCGTCCGAGGCGGTGCAGAAGACGTGGTCGCCGGGATTATCCTCTATGTAGCGATGAATGGCGTAGGACGCGCCCAGCGCCTTGAAGGCCTTGGTCCCGAAGCGGTGCGCCTCGTCCTTGACGTAAAGGGCGGCCAGGCCGAGCTCCGCCGCCAGCCCCGGTAATTGGAGGAGCGGCGTTGGCGCGTAACCGGGGATTTTCCGGTGGAAGTCGAGGGCGTCCTCACCTAAGCAGAACTGCGCGACGGGGGATTCCAACACCCCCGCCGGGTTTCTCGGGTTGATAAAGAAGTCGCAGGCTTCTCTCACGAAGTAACCCCTTTATTCGAGAGCGATTCTACGGTGCTGTTTCCTCGGGGTCAACAAAAGGCGGGTATCAAACCCGCCCTTGAGAAAAAGCCTGATTTCCGAACCTCGTTCCGTCATAACAGCGCGGTGATGGCGATCTTGACCAGGAACTCGAGCACGCCTTCGAAGAAGTTCTGTGTTCTGGCTTGGGCGATGCCGGCTTCACTGAGGAGTTGCCCATGAGCAAGCGATTTAAGGCTTTTCACCAACCACTCGAGCTCCTCCCGGTTGAGCTCGCCCCGTTGATACTGGCCCAACCATTTCTCCAACCTCCCTTCGATCTCGATGCAAAACTTTTTCGAATCCGAGAGGGCTTCTTCAACAAAACCTCCCAGGTACTCCTGGGCCAATTCGGGAATCTTCTTGAACACCTCTTCGAAAAGCTCTTCAAGGCTCATAATTCACCCCTTTCACTTGCAACGTTCCTCTTCGACATTGATGATCTGGTCGAAGCTCTTATCAACCACCCACTTGGCTTCCTCGATGAACGTAGCGCCGAGGATGCCTTTGGTTTCCCATCGCTCAATAAACGCGCCCAACTGATTCGTTTCGGTATCGAGCAGTATGCGCCACTGGTCAGTCAACGTCTCGTTGCAGCACTTGGCGGCGTTATCTGCCAGAGCCGCCTTCAGACGCGTCGTCAGAGCCTCCACTTCGGTTTCGTGGTCCGTGAAAGGCTCCACGGCCTTCCCCATGAGCTCCAGCGAATCCACCTTTAGCAGCTTGGCCTCCGCCAGGGCCGCAGGATCGCCGGGGACGCATCCCGTCGTGAGCACGGCCGTTACAGCCAGCAGGCCCAGTAGCATCCAAAACCGACGCATCTTTCCTCCTTTTGTCTGGTGATGACTATAAGTATCATGCCAACAAAGACTTACACGGAAGCTATAAAAATACTACCCCTCCGACGGACTGTCAATATAAAAAAGGGCGGGTACCAAACCCGCCCCTGTTCGAAAACCCGCTACCCGAATCTCCATTCAGTTATAACATCGTGGCGATAGCAATCCTGATCATAAGCTTGAGTACACCTTCGAAGAAATTCTGTGCTCTGACCTGGCCAATACCGGCCTCACTGAGAAGTTGGCCTTGGGCGAGGGATTTCAGGCTCTTCAACAGCCACTCGAACTCCTCCCGGTTGAGCTCGCCCCGTTGGTACTGGCCCACCCATTTATCCAGCCTCCCCCGTATCTCCTCGCAGAACTGACGTGAATCCGCGAGGGCTTCATTCAGAAAACCACCCAGGTGCTCTTGAGCTAATTCAGGAATCTTCTTGAGCACCCCATCGAAAAGGTCATCGGTGCTCATCCAGAGCATCTCCTCCACCTGCCGCAGGTGCCGTTCCAGTGCCTCGAGCTCGGCCGCCAGCCGGTCCCGCTTCTCCTCTTCACCCCTGACGACCTCGGCGGGGGCCTTTTGCCTGAACTGGGCGTCGGCCAGCTTCTTCTCGACTTTGGACAACCGCTCGCGGACCTTCCCCAGCTCCTTTTTCACGCGCTCCAGCTCGGCGGTGAAGTCCACCACCCCGGCCAGCGGCACGTAGAGCTCCACGTCGCCCTCCACGCCCACGGCGGCCCCCCTGGGCTTGACCACCTCCGGACCGGCCTCGATTTCCACCACGCCGGCCAGATTTGCGAAGAAGCCTGCCTGGGCCTCGACCAGGGCGGCCAGGTCGCCGTCGGTGGTCTTCACCAGGAGCTTGACCTTGGCCCCGGGCGGGACTCCCATCTCGCCCCGGATGTTGCGCACGGCGTCTATCAGCTTCTGCAGCCGCTCCACGTGCTCCTCGTCCCCCGCGTACCCCGGCCAGTCCTCGTGGTCCTCCCAGGGCGAGACCATGAGGTCCGCGGGCGCGTTGGGGAACAGGCGGTGGAAAAGCTCCTCGGTGATGAAGGGCATGATCGGGTGCAGGAGCTTCAACAGCAGGCGCATCCCGTGGAGCGCCACCGCGAGCGCCACCCCCTTGGCCTTGGGGTCGTCGCCGTAGAGGCGCGGCTTGACGAGCTCCAGGTACCAGTCGCAGTAGTCGTGCCAGAAGGCCTCGTATACGAGGTGCGCCGCCTCGTTGAAGCGGTACGCTTCCAGCGCGTCGGTCACCTCCCCGGCGAGCCGGCCCAGCTTGGAGATGACCCAGCGGTCCTCCAGGGTGAGCTCGCGGTCGTCGGGCAGCTCCCCGGTGGTGAGCGGAGCCTCGTCGGCGAGGCGGCTCCCGGCGAGGTTGAGCTGGAGAAAGCGGGCGGCGTTCCAGACCTTGTTGGCAAAATTCCGCCCCACGGTGAAGCGGTCCTCCCACAGCCGCACCGACTGCCCCTGGCCGGTGAGAATGACCAGGGTGAAGCGCAGGGCGTCGGTTCCGTAATCGCCGATGACCTCGCGCGGGTCCACGCCGGTCCCCAGGGATTTGCTCATCCGCCGGCCGTCCTGGGCCAGGACGGTGGCGTGGAGGTACACGTGGCTGAAGGGTTTCTCCCCGCGGAAGTGCATACCGCTCATAATCATCCGCGCCACCCAGAGGTAGATGATGTCCGGCGCGGTGGAGAGGACGGCGGTGGGGTAGAGTCTCTTCAACTGCTCCTCGTCGTCGGGCCAGCCCAGGGTCGAGAGCGGCCAGAGCGCCGAGGAGAACCAGGTGTCCAGGACATCCTCATCCTGGCGCAGGGCTCCGCCGCATTCAGGGCACCGCTCGGGCGTTTCTATCTCCACCACGATTCCGCCGCAGGCGTCGCAGTGCCAGAGCGGCATCCGGTGGCCCCACCAGAGCTGGCGGCCTATGTTCCAGTCCCGCAGGTTCTCCATCCAGTCGAGGTAGACCTTGGTCCAGCGCTCGGGGATGAACTTCACCTCGCCCCGCTCCACGACACGGATGGCGGGCTCCTTCAGGGGGCTCATGTCCATCCACCACTGCTCGCTCACCAGCGGCTCGATGGTCTCGTGGCAGCGGTAGCAGGTGCCCACCGAGTGTGAGTAATCCTCGGTTTTTTCCAGGAGGCCCAACTTATCGAGGTCGGCGACCACTTTTTTCCGGCATTCCAGGACGCCGAGCCCCGCGTAACCGGCCCCTGCGTCGGCGGTCATCCTTCCCTCGAAGTCTATGACCACCACGCTCGCCAAGCCGTGACGCCCGGCCATCTCGTGGTCGTTGGGGTCGTGGGCCGGGGTCACCTTCACCGCCCCGGTGCCGAAGGCGGGGTCCACGCGCTCGTCGGCGATGACCGGGATGCGCCGTCCGGTGAGCGGCAGGTCCACCTCTTTGCCGATGAAGGATTCGTACCGCTCGTCCTCGGGATGGACCGCCACCGCCGTGTCGCCCAGCATCGTCTCCGGCCGCGTGGTGGCCACGACGAGGCCCCCGTAGCGTACATACCACAGGTGGGAGCTCTGGTCCTCGTACTCCACCTCGAGGTCGGAGATGGAGGTATGGCAGCGGGTGCACCAGTTGACCATGCGCACGCCGCGGTAGATCATCCCCGCGTCGTAGTACGCCTTGAAGGCGGTGCGCACCGCCCGGTTGAGCCCCTCGTCCATGGTGAAGCGCTCCCGCTCCCAGTCGCAGGAGCAACCCAGAATCCTCAACTGCTCGACGATTTCGCGGCCGTACTGCTCGCGCCAGGCCCAGCAGCGGGCGATGAAGGCCTCCCGCCCCAGGTCGTGCCGGGTCAGCCCCTCGGCGGCCAGCGCCTGCTCGACCTTGTTCTGGGTGGCGATGCCGGCGTGGTCGGTGCCCGGCTGCCAGAGGACCTTGCAACCCTGCATCCGCTTGAAGCGGACGGTGATGTCCTGGATGGTGTTGTTCAGGGCGTGGCCCATGTGCAGGGAGCCGGTGATGTTGGGCGGCGGGATGACCACGGTGAACACCGGCCCCGGGGCGTTCTCGTTGAGACGGAAATGCCCCTCCCGCTCCCAATGGGAGTACCAGCGGGACTCGATCTCCGTCTGGTCGTACTTTGAGGGAATAGTCTTGTCGGTCATGGCTTCGTCTCCCGGATGAAGAGATTGGGCGACCGGCGCCCATCGCCGGACCGTCGGGGTTCAGCTCACCCCGGCGACCGTGCGCGGCATCGCGCCGCCCCCCTTTCTCCGGAAACCTTCGGCTGTCGTCGTGCTCTTTCGCATGTCGGCGCCAAGTTTACGGGGCCTCCCCGAACCTGTCAAGGGCGGCGCCGAGGGAACCATTTCCGGGAGAAACGCGTTTCGGTGATGTATAACCTTCTTCAAACCTTAATGTACCGGAGGTTCGCCGTGAAAGCGTTCTGCGCGGTGCTGGCCTCGGTCCTGGCGACGGGCTGCCTGGACCTGAGCTCCATCGAAATACCACCGTGCGTTTCACCCGGGGAGCGCTTCCCCGTGACGCTCCACGTGATGGCCGACTCCGACCAAACGGCCAGCGGCTTCCTCGGCGTCCTGACGCCCTCCGACTGGTCGGTCGTGGCGGAAGGGTACGTCGGGTACGCCGCGGGACGGCTCGAGCCCAGCCGGAGCTGCTCCGCCTGGCTGGAGTTCAACGACCCCGCGCCGGACGGTTGCCGCTGGTCGGGCTTCGTCACCGACCGGGCCCTCACCGGGCGAGGCGCATACCACGCCGACCTCTACCTCCTGCCGGACGACCGGAGCGGCGACCGGCGGCTGGTTTTCGTCGTCGGCGCCTGCGAGGGACCGGCGGGATCGGTGTGGGAGGAGTTGGACCGGCGCGAG
Organism: bacterium; assembly: GCA_035528375.1. Classification (NCBI taxonomy): domain Bacteria; species bacterium. Next base: position 2,848 of record DATKYS010000064.1, on the reverse strand, counting down.
GTATGGGTTCGATTGGTGGGAGACGCCGGGACCGTCCGTCTCTCCTGGGGCCGGTTGAAGGCGCTGAACGGATAATAAAAAAGCGGGGAGCCGCCTCCCCGCCATTCCAGCGTATCAACGTATTATCACTTCGCGCGGTGGACGTGGCCTGCGGCGGCGAAGAAGCTCCCGATGACGCCGACGAGCGCACCCAGGCCCACCAGCCCCAGCCACCACTCCCAGGGCAGGAATACGCTCGCCCCGACGAGCCGGCCCACCGTGGCGTAGAGGACGTAAACGAGCAGCACCCCGATTGCCCCTCCCAGGATTCCCACCAGAAAGCCCTCGACGACGAAGGGTCGCCGGATGAAGCCGTGCGTTGCGCCGACGACCTTGAGAATCGTTATCTCATCCCGCCGCATGTAAACGGAAAGCGCCACGGCGTTACCCACCACCAGGACCGAGGCCAGCGCCAGCACCCCGCCGATGACCAGCCCCCCCAGCCCGGCGATGCGGACGATCTCCGACAACGACTCCACCCACTCCCGCCCGTAGGAGACGCGGGTCACGCCCGGGACGAGCTCGAGCTGCTCGGCGGTCTGGGCCAGACGCTCGTCGGTGCGGTAATCCGGGGTCATCGTGAGGCGGAACGAGGCCGGAAGGGGGTTTTCCTCAATCTCGGAGAGGAGGTATTGGTCCTCGCCGAGCATGATGCGAAGCTCCTCGAGGGCCTCGGCCTTGGACACGTAGCGGACCGCCTCGACGCCGGGAAGGCCGGTAATGGCGGTCTCGATGTAGGAGAGCTCGGTCGTTGTGGGGTTGCCGGCGATGTACGCCTCGACCTCGACCTCGGCGCGGGCCTCTTCCACCAGGAGTTGGAGGTTGCGCACGATCAGGAGCACGACGCCCAGGACCAGGATGGAGAGGACGACGGTGAGCACCGCGCCGGCGCTGCCGGACCCGCCGCGCCGCAGGCCGGAGAACCCCTCGCGGATGTAGTAGCCTAAGTTACCCATGCGCCGCCATCAGTGGGAGGAGGCCCAGGAGGAGTAGGAGACCAGGGGGTGATACGCCCCACTGTAAACGTTGATGGTCCCGGCTTCGTAGAGCATGGTATGGTCGCCTGTCTGCTCGCCGGTCACCCGACCGGTAAATCACCGAAATTATACGAAGTTATTGACTGCTCATTTAACATGAACTTCGCCAGCCATATCATCAGCAACAGCCGAATAATAATAGTAATCCCCAGCTTCATTAAATACATGAGACCATGTACGGCCCTGAAAATCTGAAGGATTATATGGAGGAGATGAGTAAGACCCGGTTTCCCAATCAATCGTCGTCTTTATCCTAGGAACATCTGAATATGCAGCATTTAGTATGGGAGAAGAGAAGAAATCAAATGTAGCGGTATTTTCAAAATAACTATTATTTACAAACCACAATTTTGTACCTACTTCAATTGTAATTTCAGACGGAAGAAAGGAGAAATCATCTATTATCACCATATTGACACCCAACACCATATATTCATCAGATGTCGTAGCCATGAGGGCCGTTTCGCTTTTTGAAACGTAAATATCCCTTTCCGGCAGTTCAATTTCGACGATATTTTTGACTATCGTGCTGCATGCATCCCATAAGTCATTGACGCTTCTAGCCATTTCTACCGCGGCGCCCACGACAAGAGATGTTTCAACGCTTACCAACCGAACCGCTATGGAATAACTGCCTGAAATCTGATTAACGCTGCCTATGCCAACGTAATCTGCCCCTACGATTCTACCTAACTCAACGGCTGTATTAGCGTCGACAATACCCGATTGTTGGAAAGCCAGCTCCTCCATAACCTTTCCAATTTGAGCCCGTTCAACCATAGCAAAACTATAAGAGGATACCACCTCTGTACGAAACGTCTCTGAAATAGCTCTGACTATACCAGTATCGCAGTTAATCGCTTCGAGGTCTAGAAAAGCCACAACAGGTGCCTCTGCAATGGAAACTGATATCGCCAGCAAGATGAGCAAAGCAAGCCTTTTCATGGTAACCCCCTTTATTCAGCCAAGACCAGGATGGAGAGCACGACGGTGAGGACCGCCCCGGCGCTGCCGGTACCGCCGCGCCGCAGGCCGGAGAACCCCTCGCGGATGTAGTAGCCCAGGTTGCCCACGGTCAGTCCTCGCCGAGAAAAGACTTCATTGTTATATGCAGCGTCGTCACGTCGTTCTTTACAGCGGAATCACGGCCACTCGGCTCTTTCAAGCAGGCTTCGGTCGACTACTAATGCGAGGGCGTCCATTGCCATCCCCAAACATCCATCGAAAAGCCAACGCCGTCAGGCGGTAAATATCACCCGAGCCGTATTCAGTATCTCTTTTTTTCTGTATGGATTTTCGCTCTCCTCCACGGCCATCCGGTTCCACAGGTCCACCTTCCGCCCGAAAATTTCCGCCAGCTCGTCCTCCATCTGGACGTGGTCCAGGATGGTCCAGTGAACCTCGGGCTCGAAGCGGGCCAGAAGGTCGATATCGGAATCCGGGCCGAAGTCGTCGCGCAGCGCCGAGCCGAAAAGCGCCACCTCGGTAATCCGCCACCGGCGGCAGAACTCCTCGAGCTTTTCGATGTAGGGTTTGATGTAGAACATGGTTCGGGTCCTCTACTGCACCAGCACCCGGCCGGCCTCGATATGTATGGCGCGCGCCTCGATGCGCTTGACCATCTCGTAGTTGTGGGTGGCCACGATGACCGTGGTCCCGCGCGAGGCGATTTTGCGCAGCAGGTCCATGATTTTCTGCGAGAGGTCGGGATCCAGGTTGCCCGTCGGCTCGTCGGCCAGCAGAAGCTCGGGGTCGCCGGAGATGGCGCGGGC
>DATKYS010000063.1 GCA_035528375.1 bacterium | reverse complement strand
GTCGGGGCCGAAATATCGAAACTGCACGGGCGGGGCTCTTGTCCCGCCCTTTTATGTAAAACGCTCAATATCTCGTAGGGGCGACCGTCCACGGTCGCCCGCGGGCGGGTCTGGAGACCCGCCCCTACGTCATCGCAATTTGTGGGGAGGGGACCGCTGCACTCCTCACCCCAGGTTGCGATGATGTAGGGGCCGACCTTCAGGTCGGCCCGTTTTTTTAAGGTGGCCCTCACCCCCATCCCCTCTCCCACGGGGAGAGGGGGGGCGCTCACGGCGCGGCCCGTCGGATTATCAAAGGGCGGCCCGGTTGGACCGCCCCATTTTTATAAAAAGATGTGCGGGTCGCCCCGTCCTCGGCGCGTTTCCATCCACCCAATAAAAAGGGCGGCCCGGTGGACCGCCCTTCCGTTCGTTTCTCCGGCGCTTAGGCGATGAAGAGGAAATTGAAAATACCGAAACCGGTAAGCAGCCAGAAGAGACCGAGCAGGATGGCGATGATACCGAAGATGCCCTGGAAGGGTGAGACGGCTTTGAATATCTTCTCGCCCTTCTCGCCGGTGTACTTGGCGATCAGGCTGAAGCCCAGCAGGAACCCAAGGACGATCTCGACGCAGGCGGTGGCCAGGTAGAAGATGCCGATCAGGCCGAGGGCCAGCAGGGAGAAGGACCCGATCAGGTCCCAGATGCCCCAGAGGAGCAGAAGGATACCGATCCATCCCTGCCAGGGGGTGAGCTTGCCGATGAGCTCGGCGGCGGAGGGCTTGTTCTTGATGATTAGGCCGGCCGCGCCGAGGATACCGCCGATGATCAGGATGACGAAGTAAAGCCAATACATACGTGACCTCCGGTTGTTCGGGTATACGCTACGGAAGAGTTGAAAAAAAGCACATCAGGGTCAAATCACTAAGACAACAAGAGGATAGCAAATCGGGGGGCCCAAGGCAACAAAATTTCTCTCCGGGGGCCGGAAAGGCGCTGTGGGGGCGGAAACTTCGCCCGGAGACCGGTGGGTTTCGTCCGGCATTTTCCTGAGATTTTATCCGAAATCGTGTCTCTTTATGAACGGACGGCGCGTCGGGGGCGGCCCTTTGACACGGCTCGGCGGCGTGAGTTAGCATGGGGCGTGCACAGGGCTCGCACACGTCAACCCCGACCCCGGAGGTGAAGATGAAGAAGGTTATCCTGTCCGTTTTCGCGGTTGTCCTGTTCGTTCTGGCCTGCGGCGAGACCGGGAGCCCGGAGGGGACCGTGGACCGTTTCCTCCAGGCGCTCAGGGACAAGGACAAGGAAGCCGCCCTGATGACCATCTACTCGGGGAATCAGGAGACGGACATGCAGGAGCGCTTCTACGACATGTGGGGCGACGTGGAGTCGGGCGCCGTGTCGGTCGAGGAATGGACCGAGCCCAAGCTCACGAAGTCCGAGGAGGTCTCCGAGGAGGGGGTGGACGTCCTGGAGGTCGCCCGGGTGGAGACGGAGGTCACCATCGTCCAGGACGGCCAGAAGGATACGGAAAAGGTCACGTTCGAGGTGGTGCGGAACGAATTCGGCTGGTTCGTGTTCGAGATGGAGGGTTAGGGCGGCGCGGCGTATGCGCTGATGTGGGGGCGGGTTTTTGGGCCCGCCCGTTTTTATAAGGTGGCCCTCACCCTTGGTCCCTTCGGCGCGCCGCTCCCACAGGGAGAGGGAGACACGTACCTCTACGGCTGCGATGACGTAGGGGCCGACCGACGGCAAGCCGTTTAGGTCGGCCCGCTTCATTATAAGGAAGCCCTCACCCCCATCCCCTCTCCCACGGGGAGAGGGGGGCCGCTGCAACCCTCTACCCGGCTGCGATGATGTAGGGGCGGGTGTCCACACCCGTCCGCGGGCCGACCGCATGTCGGCCCCTACAGTCCCCCGCCGGGCTTGTGCAATAAAAGCGTCTCGACGAAGCTCTCCAGGCGCAGCAGGTCCCGCGCCGTGAGCGGCCCCGGGCGGTCACCCTCCAGGGTGAGTATCGGTCGGCGATCGAGCCGCCGCCGCAGCAGGATGTCCTCGATCTGCCGGAAGCAGAAGCTCTGGACGTAGTGGACCACGCCGTCCACCCCCCTCTTCTCCACCTCGGGCAGGATGTCCCCCAGCCGGAAGGCCATGCCGTAGGGGTAGGTGTAGGCGAGGTACTGCGCGACGAGGTCGGGCGAGCGGTAGGGCATGGTGAACTGGCGGGGTATCTCGGCGAAGACGAAGGCCGCGCCGAACTCGGCGGTCCGCGCCAACAGGTCGGTGAAGGCCGGCGGCACGCCCAGGTAGGCCAGGCGGACCGGCGCGGGGGGAGGCTCGTCCCCCGAGGCGAGCTCCCGCTCCAGCGCGGCCGCGTAGCTCTCCAAGTCGCCGCCCCAGTCGCTCGCCGAGAGGGCCAGATCGAAGTAGGCCGCGTCCCGCCTTTTACCCTGAACGACCAGCCCGTCCAGCCGGTTCAAATCCTCCCGGACGCCGGCCAGCCGCCCCCGCCACCGTTCGGCCTCTTCCAGATTCGTCCCGAGGTGGGCGGCGAAGCGCTCCAGGGCTCGCGAAAGCTCCTCCGGCGAGCGACTCTCCGGATAAGCAAAGGGCACGGCGGCGAGGCCGTCGTCGGCCAGAATCTCCAGCAGGGCCTCGGTGTTGCTGCAATCCCCCCGGCTGACGCCCACGACCTCGGGGATTCCCAGGCGGCGGATGGTGGCGTATACGCCCTTGATCCAGGCGCAGGAGTTGCGCGGGAAACCGGCGGACTCCGCCTCGCGGACGGCGCGCTCCGGGCTCTCCCCGCGGACGAGGACGTTGTTCAGGTCCACCAGCGCGCGCCCCGCGGCCAGGGCGACCTCGGAGGGGACGGTGGCGGTGATGCCGAGCCTGGGGTCTTTCATGGGCAAAGTGTTTGACTAATCGCCCGGCAGGGGCTAGGATTACGCTTAACTTTACCGCCAAACCGCCCCGACGGGCAAGCGTAAACCATGCACCCCACCCTTCTCACCATCGGTCCGCTGACGCTGCGGGTCTACGGCCTGATGCTGGCGCTGTCCTTCTTCCTGGGGATGATTCTGGCCGCCCAGCGGGCCCGCAACCGGGGCATAGACCACCGCCACATCTACGACCTGTCCCTGGTGATTTTAATCTGCGCCGTGGTGGGCTCCCGGCTGTTCCACTTCATCTACCACTTCGACCAGTACGCGGCCCACGGCGACCCCTGGGTCCAGCTCCTGCGCATCTGGGACGGCGGGCTGATGCTCTTCGGGGGGTTCATCTTCGCCCTGGTCGGGTCGCTCGTTTACCTGTGGCGCAAGAAGCTGCCCGTGTGGGAAATCACGGACATCGTGGCGCCCTCGGTGGGCCTGGGGCTGGGGCTGACGCGCATCGGCTGCTTCTTCAACGGCTGCTGCTTCGGCCGGGCCACCGACTCCTGGCTCGGGATGATCTTCCCCAACAACTCGCCGGTCTACTACACCCCGCGCACCGGAATACTGCCCGGCACGCCGGTCCTGCCCACCCAGCTCTTCGAGTCGGCGGCGGGGTTCGCCCTCTTCGGCCTGCTGATTCTGGTGGAGCGCAAGTGGAAGCGCTTCCACGGCCTGCTGTTCGGGATAACCATCGCCTTCTTCGGGGCCTGGCGCCTGTTCATCGAGGAGTTCCGCTTCCGCGAGGAAGACATGTGGGCCTTCGGCGGTTTTTTGTCCAAGAACCAGGTCATCTCAATCGTCATCTTCCTCTTGGGGGTCGGGATAGTCGTCTGGCGCTGGCTCGCCGCCCGGAAGGCGGGCAAGCTCCTGGACCCGGCGGTGGAGTACGCCGCGGTGTGTGAGACCGTCCGCCGCCGCCGTGGGGAGCGCGAGAAAAGGGCCAGGCGCGCGAAGAAGAAATAGCCGTGCTGCGTGACACGAAATCGCCACCGCCGCGTTCACCACTGGTGGGCCTGGCGGTGGCCTTCGCTTGCGGGATCGCGGCGGGCCGCTGGCTCGACGTCGGTCCGGCGTGGGCCCCGGCGCTCACGCTGGCGGCGACCGGCTCCTTCCTCCTCGTCGGGCGGGGGAGGCCGAGGCTCGCCCTGGGGCTGGCGCTGGTGGTCGCCCTGGCGGCGGGGGCCGGAATCTCGGAGAGGGCCCTCGGGCATCAGGCGGCGATGGAGGCCCGGGTCGGCGGGCTGGGCGAAGTGACGCTCACCGTCCGGGTGGTCGGCCCCGTGGACCGCGATGAGATACGGGAGCGCGCCTGGGTCGAGGTCGCCGAAGCGCCGGACGACCTCGCGGACCTGACCGGCGCGCGCCTGAGCCTGGGCGTGTACGGCGACGATAGGCGAAAATTCTCCCCGGGGGACCTCCTCCGGGGCGCGTTCTACCTGAGCGGGATCCGGGAGGCGGACAACCCGCTCGTGCCCGACTACGGCGAGTACCTGCGGGCGAATAGGGTGGCCGGCTGGGCGCGCGACGCGGGCCCGGTCGAAATCACTAAAACCCGCGACGACCCCGCGACCCTCTTCCTCCGCCTGCGTGAGTGGCTCAACGACCGCGCCGTCGAATCCCTCCAGCCCCAGGCGCGGGGGCTGGCCCGGGCGATTCTGACCGGCGACCGGGGCGAGCTCGAGCCGGACGACCTGGAGCGCTTCCGGGACGCGGGGATATTCCACATCCTGGCGGTCAGCGGCCTCCACGTGGGCATCGTCGGGTACCTGGCGTTCCTCCTGGGCGGGGCGCTCCCCTTGAAGCGGCGGGGGCGGTACGTCCTCGCCCTGGCGGTCATAGTCGGATTCACCCTGTTGACCGGGGCGCGGGCGCCGGCGCTGCGGGCCTGCCTCATGTCCGGCCTCTTCCTCGGGGGAAGGCTCCTGGGACGGCCGGCCCACCTGGGCACCTCGGTGGCCGCGGCGGGGCTCTTCCTCCTGGCGCTGAACCCGCTCGCCCTCTGGGACATCTCCTTCCAGCTCTCCTTCGTGGCGGCGGCGGGCATCGCGGCGTTGACGCCGACCCTGGCCGACTGGATGACGCGGAAAAAGGTGCCGCGGTTCATCGCCGAGGGCCTGGGGGCCACACTGGCCGCCCAGCTCGCCATCTACCCCCTCCTGGCCCTCCACTTCGCCCGGGTGCCCATCCTGGCCTTCCTGACGAACCTGGTCGTCATCCCCCTGGTGGGCATCGCCCTGGCCGTCGGCGTTCCCTACCTGCTTTTGGTGGCGGCGTCCTCGGCGGTCGGCGTCCCGGCGGCGGCGCAGTTCCTGGGAACGCCGCTCTCGCTGGTCCTGCGCGGGATGAACGACCTCGTGAGCTGGGCCGCGCGCATCCCCCTGATGACCGCCGACCTGCGCCAGCCGGCGATCTGGCTGGTGCTGGCGACCCTGGCGCTCTTCGGCGCCGCATGGTGGGCCTGGCGGAGGGGGAAGAAAAAGTGGGGGCCGGTCCTGGTCGTCCCCCTGGGCCTCGTGGCGCTACTCTGGGGCTGGCACCTCTCGCGCGACGACACCCCGGACCGACTGCGGCTGACCTTCTTCTCCGTGGACCGGGGCGACGCGGTCCTCGTCGAGAGCCCGGCGGGCGACCGGATAGTCATAGACGGCGGCCTGGACTACGCCGAGCCCCTGGCGGAGTACCTGCGCCGGTGCGGCGTCACCGGGCTCGACGCCGTCTGCCTCACCCACCCCGACTCGGACCACTGCTCGGGCCTCATCCCGCTCTTCGGGCGCTTCGAGGTGGAGCGCGTCTACCGCCCGCCGGACTACCAGGTCACCGAGACGTACCTCTCCTACCTCCTCGCCGAGCGGCTCTCCGGGGCCCGTGTGCTCCTGCCCGCCTGCGGTGTGCGCATCCCGACCCGGGACGAAAACCTCGAGATAACCGTCCTGTCGGCGTCCGACCGGCCCCGACCCGCGGGGACGGCGATCAACGACGCCTCGCTGGTCCTCCTGCTGCGCTACGGGGATTTCGAGGCGCTGTTGACCGGGGACCTGGAGGCGCCCGGGGAGCGCAGGCTCCTGGGCCGCTGGGAGCCCGAGGCGGTGGACCTCCTCAAGGTCGCGCACCACGGCTCGGCCTCCGGGACGACGGAGGCGTTCCTGTTGGGAGTCAGGCCGGGGCACGGGGTGGTGTTCCCGGACCGGGGGCGCCTGTCGGATGTGGTGAGCCGGCGGCTGGCGGCGGCGGGCTGCTGGCTCTACGACGTCCGCGAGCGGGGGGCCTGCGTGGTGGAGACCGACGGGCGGACTTTTACCCTCGGGCGCTACGACGGCGACTTCACCCCGGCGGTGGGGCTGGTGTTGGAATAGGATTGCGTAGAGGGCGGCACGTGTGCGGTGTAGGGGGGCCCCTCTGCGGGCCGACCTTAAGGTCGGCCCCTACGAGGTCAATTCCGATGGACGACAATTTAACGTAGGGGCGGACCGCCGTCGCGCCGTTTAGGTCCGCCCACATTTTCCAAAGTCGGGCCTTTAAAGCGTCGGGTCGCCGGGATGCCAGTCCACCGGGCAGGCCTCGCCGGTCTGGTACGCCGCGATGAGCCGCAGAGTCTCCTCCACCGAGCGGGCCACCTTGGGCTCGGTGACCATGATGGCCCGGACGACGCCCTCGGGGTCAATGATGTACGTCCCGCGGGTGGAGATGCCGGCGTCCTCCATGAACGTGCCGAAGAGCTTCGAGATGGTCCCGTCGCGGTCGGTGAAGTGGGGGTAGGGCAGGTTTCCCAGGTCGCCCCGCTGCCACTCCTTGTGTTTCTCGATTTCGTCGGTGGAGCCGGCGACGAAGACGGCGTTCAGCTCCTTGAGCCGGGCCGTGTTCGCCCGGAAGGCCCGCAGCTCCGTGGGGCACACGGCGGAAAAATCCTCGGGGTAGAAGAAGAGAATCACCCATTTCCCGCGGTTTTCGGAGAGGCGGAAGTTCTTCTCTTCGCCGTCCACGAGGGCGCGGGCGGTGAAGTCGGGGGCTTTCGAGCCGATGGGTAAGAGAGCCATGTTTCCTCCTTGTGTACGCCTGTTATTGAGACATAGTTAAGGTAGCATGAAAGTTCGGGAATTTCAAGGTGAATTATCGCGGTCCCGACCGAGGGGGTGATTCGCAACTGGACGGTGTAGGGCGGCCCCTCTGCGGGCCGCCGCGGCGGGGATTAAAATCCCCGCCCTACGCCATGAATCGTAGAGTATCCCGTAGGGGCGACCGTCCACGGTCGCCCGCGGGCCGACCTAAACGGCGCGCCGTCAGTC
>DATKYS010000062.1 GCA_035528375.1 bacterium | reverse complement strand
CCGTATCTCCGGGGTGGTGCGGTTGGCGTTGTCGGTGATGACCTCGACGAGGACGGCCACGCCGCCGGGGCCGTAGCCCTCGTAGAGGTGCTCCTCGATGACGACGCCGGGGAGCTCGCCGGTGCCGCGCATGATGGCGCGGTGGATGTTCTCCTTGGGCATGTTCTCGGCGGTGGCGCCGGTGATGGCCGCGCGGAGGCGGGAGTTCGAGTCCGGGTCGCCGCCGCCCTGCCGGGCCGAGATGGTGATTTCCCGGATGAGGCGGGTGAAGATTTTCCCGCGCCGGGCGTCCTTGACGCCCTTCTTGCGCTTGATGGTGGACCACTTGGAGTGTCCGGACACCGCTAGTCCTCCGAGGGTGGGGGTGCTTCAGCCCAACCAGGGTGAAATTATACGATTTTCCTTTTCAATAGGCCGGGTGCAGTTCCGATTAAGCTATGGGGACAAAGATGCGGATTCCTATGTCTCATTTATTCAGCCCCCGGGTTGACCCGACGAGGGCGACAAGGGCAACGGCGATAATCCTCTTAATGGTAACCTCCTAGGTCCACTCCGGCAAAGGCCGGGCTTCCTAGTTGGCATCAGCCTCGTCGGTGGCAGTCTCGGCGGCGGCTTCGGCGGCTTTGTAGTCGGCTTTGGCTGCGTCGTAGGCAGCCTTGGCGTCGAAGTAGGCATCTTCGGCGGCCATATAGTCGGCTTTGGCTGCATCGTAGGCGTTTTCGGCGGCCGTCAGGGGGTCCATGTACATGGGGTGAGGGAGTCCAAAACTGCCCGCCCCGGCGACCCGGTAGTCGGCTTTGGCGGTCTCCAGGTCAGCCTCGGTGACTTTCAATGCATCGTAAGCGGTATCAAAGGCTTTGGCGGCGTCGCGGTAGGCATAGTAGGAGTAGGTTTCGTCGGCGTAGGCGGCGACCTGGGCGGCCCAGGAGTCGGGGTCGGCGGCCATGTAGTTGGCTTCGGCGGCCATGTAGTCAGCCCTGGTGGCCCGATAGTCGTTGACGGCGGCCCAGTAGTCGTCGCGGGCGGCTTTAGCAGCGGAGGAGTATTCGGCGTAGTAAACCTCGGCGGCGTCGTAGGCAGCCTTGGCGGCCTCGTAGTCGTCGGAGGCGGTCATCCAGACGGAGCGGGCGGCCTCATATTCGGCTCTGGCGTGGGCGGCGGTCTCGTCGTCGTCGGCCTTCAGGTTTGCCTCGGCGACATTCAGGTCGGCTTTAAAGGTGGCCCTGTTGGCGCAACCGGCGACGGCGGCGATTAGAGTAATGGAGACAAGGGCAACGGAGGTAATCCTCTTCACGGCAACCTCCTAAATCAACTCACGCAACAGCCTGGCCTATTAGTCGTCATTGGTATCGGCGACGGCAGGTGGCACCGATAGAGTGTAATTTTCGGCGCCCCGGCTGTCAACGGCCTCCGGCGGCGGGCAGGTGAGCGTCAGCCGACTCCGATACCAGGGCTCTAAAATTTCCCGGTCGCCGATTCCCCCGGTCTCGGAGAGGCGTTCCACGAGGGTGAGCTCGCCCAGGACCGCCGCCGCGCCCTCCACCGTCCCCTCCCGCACCCCGAGGGGCCGGACGTGGGGCCCGGCCAGGAGCATCCACGCCGCGCCGGTCGGTCCCCAGGGCGCCCCGGAGAGCCCCGGCCGGGGGCCGTAGCCGCCGCTGGAAATCAGTACCACCGTCAGGTCGGGGTGCCGGGCCAGGAGCTCGCCGAGGAAGCGGTCCAGGGCGGTCGCCAGCCGCTCGGCCAGGGCGCCGAACTCGGCGGCCCGGATCAGGTCCCCCTCCTCCAGGTGGACCTCCGCGCCGAAGCGCTCGCCGTAGCCCACGGTCCGGTAGCGCTGGACCAGGGGCCACAGGGCGTCGTAGAATTTCTTGAAAGTGTCCGAGCCCCAGAGGACCGCGGCCGCTCCCGCATCCAGGAGCGCCCCCGCCGCCCGGGAGCCCTCGACCGCCCCCCGCACCGCCTCGTCCAGACCCGCCTCGCCGGCCAGGAGGCGGGGGTCCGGCGGGTCGTACTCCGGCCCGGCGTAGGCCCCCGTCAGCGCGGCCAGGAACGGCGAGCACGTCCCGTCGGGATTGAGCGATTCCGCGTACCCGTCGGCCGTCGGGAGGGGGGCGTGGACGAGGCCGGTGACCCATCCGCGGCGGGCGCGCCTTTCGATCCAGTTCCAGGCGGAAAATCCCCCCGAAAGGATTTTTGCCCAGAACGGGCCCGGCTCGTCGGGGCTAGGGTTTTGGAAAAACACCGTGGTCCCCGCCCCGGCGAGATTTTTCACCGCGGGCAGGCGACCGTCGGCCGCGAGACGCTCCACGGTTTGGCGGTCCAGGTCGTCCAAGGCGAGGATAAAAAGGCGCGGCGGGCTCATCGGCAGCCGCTCCGCCCGGTCGCCCAGCGGGACGACCGAGGTCAGGCGCAGGTCCTCCACGCCCACGGCCGTTCCGCGCAGAGTTTCCGCAACCTCTTCCAGTGCATCGCGGGTCAATTCCGACCGGTGGGTTCCGTAGATATCCTCGAAGGCGCGCCCTTCTCCGAGACGGACGATGGCGGAACTTACCAGCAGCCGGGGCCACGCGCGGTCCCAGCCCGGCGGTCCCGGATTCGGCTCCCCCAGCCGTCCCGGGTTCAGGATGCGCACGGCGGACCACAGGGCGCGCACCGGCACCGAGTCGGCGGTGCGGAAGAGGCTCTCCCCGCTTATCGGCTCCACCAGCCGGTACAGCTCGATCTCCCGCCAGGGCAGTTCCACCGTCCAGCCCCCGCGGACCACCTCCCGGTTCCCCCCCCGGACGACCACCGCCGCCTCGCCGGGCCCCAGCGGGCGTGAGGCGGCCAGGAGGGCCACCAGACCCGTCACGACCCCGAGGAGCGCTATCCCGATGACCCTCGTCCGATCGAGCACCGCCCCCTCCCTCTGCGCCCCCCATTGTACGACAGCCGGGGGTTCCGCGCACCGGTCCGCATTCGGAGTCATGGGGGTTGAAAATCGGCCATTTATCCAGTATATTTGTTATGCGTTACTATTTTGGGGGTTTTAGAATGGAAAAAACGAGCATATATCTCTCCGGCCTGACCTGCGACAACTGCGCCCGGACGGTCACCCGCGCCCTTCTGGCGATTACCGGCGTGGATTCGGCCGAGGTGAGCGCGGATTTCGAGTGGGCGGAAGTCATCTACGACCCCGAGCTGACCAACCCCGACGAGATGGCGAAGGCCGTCGAGGCCGCGGGATACGGGGCCGAGCTCTAGGTGGTCCCGGCGCGACGTTTCACGGGACCCTTCTTACCCTCCATCGAACCCAAAAAGGAGTGGTAAAATGAGATTTCTTACGCTTATCTTGGTTCTCTCCGTCAGCTTGGCCTTCGGGGCCGTGCTGTACACGAACGCCCCCGGCGATCTCGGACAGGTCGTGCCCGGCGGCGGCTACACCTGCCTGCCGCCCCCCTCGAACGACATTCTCTGGGAGAACCCCTTCGATTTCGCCCTGTGCACCAACGGCTACAACAGCAGCGACGGCTACCGTTGCGACGACGACTTCGTCCTCGACGACGACGCCACCATCGAGGGTTTCACCTGCTGGAGCATCTTCACCGGCGGCCATCCCCAGCCCTTCGAAGTGACCGTCTGGGTTGACTCCGGCGGCGCTCCGGGCGACGAGGTCTGGAGCGAAACCATCTCCGACGTCACCGACACCGACACCGGCTACAGCGGCTGGGGCTACACCATGTATCAGACCGACATGGTGCCGGCCGACACCTTCGATCTCGACGCCGGCACCTACTGGGTTGAGTTCTTCTGGACCTCGAGCTACTTCTACTGGCTCGTCGAGAACGGCGGGAATTTTCGCCAGAACGGCAGCCCCATGGGTGTCTCCGGCTTCTTCGCGGTCAGCGGCGGCTCCTGGTACCCCGAATTCCCGCCTTACGTGCGCGATATGAACCCCGATGACGGGGATACTGGTGTGTCGGTGGATACGGATATCGTGTTTTACTGTGTATGTGATATACGTCCAGTCGACACCGACACGATCGTGTTCACCGTGGAGGATCAGTCGCTACGTCCGGGCGGCAGGGTTCGGGTTTCGGATTCAGCCCTGGCCGTGGGTCGGGTTAATCCGCATCCGGCGGGCGAGATTTCGGGCACGCTCGACATTGACGACACCGACCGCTTGGACGTCGTCTGCACGTTCACCCCCGACGAGGACCTGCCGGTTGACCTGATAAGGTGCACCGTGGCCGCCGGCCTAGCCGACGACAGGGGCAACGAGACGGCCGACGACTTCATCTGGACCTTCACCACGGGGAATTACAGCGTTGAGGACACCACCTGGGGGGCGATAAAAGCGGGGCTCTGACGTGCGCTCGCGGGGAGGGGCCGAGAAAATTCTGAACCGCTCCCCGCGGGGCCGTGGCCGGCTTCAAGCCGGGGGGGTGATCAAGGCCGAGTTTTAACGGTGCGCTCGCGGGGAGGGGCCGAGAAAATTCTGAACCGCCCCCCGCGGGGCCGTGGCCGGCTTCAAGCCGGGGTGCGATCAAGGCTGAGTTTTGATTAATCCGTAAATGTTCGACCCAAGGAGGAGAAAATGCGAAGAGCGATGCTGCTCATGTGTACCCTGTTGCTCCTGGCGGCGACGGGGCAGGACCCCGACAACATAATCGTCAAGTACGACACCGCGTACGGCGGCAACTACCTCTCCAGCGCGATAAGCAGCCTGTGGCCGAGTTGCTCCGCCACGTACTACGACGGCAGCACATGGCCCACCTTCATATCCGCCCTGACCGGAAGCGACTGGAGTATGTGCATCGTCGCCGCG